>JAISZV010000186.1 GCA_031284475.1 Proteiniphilum sp.
TTGTCATAAAAAATCATAAAAAGGAAGAAGTGGAGGAGAAACGGGGCAATTTTTATGCCAACCGGTACATTCCGCCCGGCAGCGACGTCACAATATTTTTCACTTCCAGTTCCAGTAAGGTCATGAATAATTCCGATACCGGTATGTTGAGTTCGATGGCAAGTGTGTTAACATGCATGGGTCCTGCTTTCCTGAGTTTTTCAAATATTATCGTTTCTTCTTCCGAAAGATCGGGGAAGAGTTCCTGCTGTGCCGGAAGAGGTTGTTTTTCGCTTTCGTCCCATCCCATGTGCGAAATAAAACCGTTGATACTTTGTAAAAGCAATGCTTTGTTTTCCGATATTAGCCTGTTACAGCCGGCCGACATGTTATCGCGGATGCGGCCCGGCAAGGCGAACACCTCGCGGTAATAGGAGTTGGCGATATCGGCAGTAGTGAGCGAGCCTCCCTTTTCGCCCGATTCAATAACTACTATCGCATCGGCCATGCCTGCGACGATACGGTTGCGTTTCACGAAGTTGTGCTTGTCGGGGTTTGTTCCGCTGGGAAATTCGGTGAGGAGGGCTCCGTTTTGCAGCATCTCAACAGCTGTCTGCCGGTGTATCTGGGGATAAATGCGATCCAGTCCGTGCGCCAGTACGGCAACAGTAGAAAGGTTGTGTTTCAGCGCTGCCCGGTGGGCGCATATATCAATGCCGTATGCCAGGCCGCTGATGATCTGTATATCGGGGAGCCTGCCCGATAGTTCTTCAATAAATTTCTTGCAAAAATCTTCCCCGTACCTTGTAGCGTTGCGCGTGCCTACGACACTGATCGTTTTCCGGTGATTGAAACCGGCGTTGCCTTTGGCATAAAGCAGGAGAGGAGCGTCGATACATTGGGTAAGCCGTTGGGGATAGTCTTCATCGGTAAAGAAAAGAAGCAGGAGTTTATTGTCCGTCACGAATTGCAACTCTTTCTCCGCCTTTCTCAGTACGCCGGGATCACGGATTTCCCGGATCAGCCGCCTTGAAATGCGGGGAATAGCTTCCAGCTTACGGACGTCCTCTTTGAAGATCGCTTCTTCGTCGCCTATCACCTGCATCAGGTAGCGGGCATGCATCACTCCTACGCCTTTGATCTGCGTGAGCGCTATCCGGTATAGAGATTTGTCTGTGTTCATAAACCTTTTGATTTGGGATTTGGGATTTGGGATTTGGGATGTGTGTGTGGGGGGGGGATGATATGGAAATGGGTTCTTTGTTTGAATGTTTGATTTGTGTTCATAAATACGCTGCAAACGCTTCGTCAAATACTTTGGGTTGCGACAATTTGCCGTTCACCAGATTCACCACTTCAATTTTCGCTTTGGCGCACACTGTGTTATCCGACAGGCGAATGATTTCCTGATGGAAGATGTATTTCACGCCCGACCTCTCGATATGGCGTACCGTGCAGTTGAACTCATCCATCCCGACCAGGGGCGCTTTGTAGCGGATTTCCACCCGTGAAACCACCGCATCGATCCCCCGCAGGTGTAACTCATGGAAGTTGAGCCCTACCTTTTCCAGCATTTCATGCCGGGTTACCTCGAAATAGTGCTGATAGTTGGCGTTGTTTACATGCCCCTGCGTGTCGCACTCGTAATCGCGCACTTTCATTCTGTATGCAAAAACCGGATTCATTAATTTTATTCTCCTGCTAATTTTAATACGTCATTTATTAATTTCTCATTGATCCAGACCTCTCAATTCGATTAATATGCGCTTATTTCGTCTTCAACCATTCCCTCGCGTTGGTGAACGCTTCCATCCACGGAGTTACCTCATGCTTGCGGTATGCGTGCGGGTACCACGCGTTTTGCCAGGGGAAAACGGAGCGTTCCGGGTGCGGCATCATAGCCAGATGGCGGCCGTTGTGCGAACAGACGGCGGCGGCGGCGTAATCGGAGCCGTTGGGGTTGCACGGATATTCGTCGTAGAGGTATTTTGCCGCGATGCAGTATGCCGATTCGGATTCCGGCAACCGGAAGCGGCCTTCGCCGTGCGCCACCCAAACGCCGAGTTTTGTGCCTTCGAGCGATTTAAGCATGACCGATTCGTTTTTAGGTATCTCCAGACTCACGAATGCCGATTCAAATTTATGGGACACGTTATGGCGCATTTTGGGATGGTTCTCTCCCAGTTCGGGGTAGATCAGTTCCAGTTCCATCAATAGTTGGCAGCCGTTACAGATACCTAAGCTCAGCGTATCTTCGCGAGCGAAGAAGTTCTTCAGCGCGGCTTTCGCCTTTTCGTTGTAGCGGAAGCCGCCGGCCCATCCTTTGGCAGAGCCCAGTACGTCGGAATTGGAGAATCCTCCGCAGAAGACGGCAAACCGCACGTCTTCCAGTGTTTCGCGGCCGGAGGTAAGATCCGTCATGTGCACGTCTTTCACGTCGAAGCCGGCCAACCAGAGCGTATAAGCCATTTCCCGTTCGCCGTTGGTGCCTTTTTCGCGGATAATGGCGGCGGTGAGTCCAGTCCGCTCTTTCCGGGAAGGGTTCAGCGCCAGGTCTTCCATCTTTCCTGTGAAGGAAGGGTTGAAGGCCAACCGGAGCGGTTGGTTTTTATAATTTCCGAACCGTTGCGCGGCGCAGGATTCCCCGCTCTGCTTCCGGTCGAGCAGATAGGAGGTCTTGTACCACACATCGCGCAGCCGGTCGATGTCGAACTCTTTGCGGAAAGTTTCCCTGGAGACCACTAATTTCCGCTCTTCTATCGGGCGGGCCACAATGGCGCCGCCCACGCCGTAATCCTGCAAGATATTTTCTACTAAGTGGTGGTGTTTCACCTGAATGATCACGCCCGGATTTTCGGAAAAGAGTATTTTTATTAAATCTGCATGATGGATCTTATCGAAACGCGCTTCCATTCCTCCCTGCGGATTGGCGAAACACATTTCGAGCATGGCGGTAATCATTCCTCCGGCCGATATATCGTGTCCGGCAAGGATCAATCCGCGGTTCACCAATTCCTGTACGGCGGCGAATGTATTCTTGAAATATTCGGCGTCGGTTACTGTGGGCGCTTCGTCCCCTATCTTGCCCATTGTTTGTGCGAATGCCGAGCCACCCAGTTTGAAGGTATCGAATGAGAAATCGATGTAATAGAGATAAGTGCCTCTTATGCAAGCCAGCACGGGCGATACGATCTTGCGGATATTCTTCACCTCGGCGGCGGCAGAGATGATGACCGTGCCCGGTGAGTAAACTTTCTCGTCGCCATATTTTTGCGTCATGGAGAGAGAATCTTTCCCGGTAGGTATATTGACGCCCAGATCGCAGGCAAAGAGGGAGCAGGCTTCCACCGCTTTGTAAAGGCGGGCGTCCTCTCCGGGATTGCGGCAAGGCCACATCCAGTTGGCGCTGAGGGAAACGGATTGCAATCCGTCGGCAAGCGGTGCGAAAACAATATTGGTGAGCGCCTCGGCCACTGCCATTACCGATCCGGCGGCGGGGTCTATCATGGCTACCTGGGGCGCATGTCCCAGCGAGGTCGCCATACCGGCATAACCGTTGTAATCGAGCGCGATGGCGCCGCAATCGCTCAGCGGCAGTTGTATCTCGCCCTGGCATTGCTGACGGGCTATTTTTCCGGTTACGGAGCGGTCTACCTTGTTGGTAAGCCAGTCTTTGCAGGCGACAGCCTCTAATTTGAGTACATTTTCGATATATGTTTCCAGCAATTCCCAATTATACTCCGGGGCGCTGTATTCTTCCGTTATTGTAGTATCTTCCATAGTGGTAACGGGCGGCTTTCCGAAAAAGTCTTCCAGTTCCATGTCGATGGGGCAAGCGCCGTCCTGCCGGCGGAAGGTGAGTTTCATATCCCCGGCGGTTTCGCCTACCACATACATGGGCGACCGTTCACGGGAAGCGATACGCTCGATGCGTTCCAGATCCTGCTGTTGCACCAGCAGCCCCATTCGTTCCTGGCTTTCGTTTCCTATGATCTCCCTGGCGGAGAGCGTTTCGTCGCCGATGGGCAGTTTGTCCATCTCAATGACGCCCCCCGTCTTTTCTACCAATTCCGACAGGCAGTTCAGGTGGCCGCCCGCGCCGTGGTCGTGGATGGAGACGATAGGGTTTTCATCCGATTCGGCCAGTGCGCGGATCACGTTCGCTACGCGCTTTTGCATCTCAGGGTTGGCGCGTTGCACGGCATTCAGTTCAATTCCGGCGGAATATTCGCCCGTATTGACCGATGAAACGGCGCCGCCGCCCATGCCGATACGGTAGTTATCGCCGCCCAACACCACCACTTTTTCGCCGCTTAGCGGTTCTTCTTTTTGTGCATCGCGCTTGTTGGCGTAGCCGATACCGCCGGCAAGCATGATCACCTTGTCGTATCCGAATTTCTTGCCGTTTTCGGCATGTTCCAGCGTGAGTACCGATCCGCAGATCAGTGGTTGCCCGAATTTGTTTCCGAAATCGGACGCTCCGTTGGAGGCTTTGATAAGTATCTGTTCGGGCGTTTGATAAAGCCATTTGCGCGGAGGGAGCGTTTGTTCCCATTCGCGCCCTTCTTCGAGTCGGGGGTAGGAGGTCATATAAATGGCAGTTCCAGCTATGGGCAGCGATCCTTTTCCGCCGGCCAGCCGGTCTCTGATTTCGCCGCCTGCGCCGGTGGAAGCGCCGTTGAACGGTTCTACCGTGGTGGGGAAATTATGGGTTTCGGCTTTGAGCGAGAGCACGCTTTCCACCTCTTTGGTCAGGAAGAAATCGGGCTTATC
>JAISZV010000191.1 GCA_031284475.1 Proteiniphilum sp.
GAACATATAAGTATCCTGTGAGACAACATCTGAAGATGAAACGGTGACAGGGAATTTCTGGGGAGTTTCATAGACGCTGAATGTCTTTGTGTTGTTGGTCTGCGCATCCAGAAAATATATCTTATTTTGAAAATTGTCTGCTTGCTTACAGGAGGATATCGCTCCTGCAAACACGACGATTAGGGTGAAAATTTTTGCACTCATTTTGCTCATATTTTTTGATTATTATCAGTCGTTATCTATCACTTCAATTTTCCCGGCCGGCGTTGGCGCTTTCCCGGCCGGATTCATGATTTGGATGGCCTGTCGCAAGTATTTATAATTAGGCGTGTTGTTGTAGTCATACTCCATGTGGTAAGCGCCACAACCCATCTTCCGGTACAAGGCCGTTTTCCCGTCGATGGTTAACTCTATTTGAAAATTAGCCATCCCGTCCAGGCTTCGCACGTATGAATTGTCGCGTTGCCGGAACTCAGGGCCTCCATCGCTCCAATGTTGTTCAAAATCTTCCGTGAATATGTATTGTTCCGGTTTCCATCCAACGGCGCGGGCTTGCATAAAACGATTTTGCAAATCGGTGTAACCGTAGCTATAGTAAGATTGCACAACGCCATAATCGAAATACTCGTTGAGCCCGGTGTTAAGATAGCCGGGTACGCCATCTATTATCAGGAGTTTTCCCGATCCGGACTTCGGGCCCAGTATCTCGCCTAAAGTTTTCACAAATACCTCCATCTTGGCCTTGTCCATAAAATAGAAAGTATAGCCTGCATATCCCGGTTCATAATCCAGGTCTAATCCGTCATAACTATATTCAAATACCTTGGCGGCAATATCTTTTGCATATTGCCGGATTCCTTCGTCCGAATCTTTATACTCTTTCGGGAGATCGTGGGCGAAGATAGTAAAAGCTACTTTTGTCCCATATTTTTCCCGGACATATTCCAGGTCTTTCTTTTTGGCTTCCGTATCCACTTTATTGTCTCCCCAAATGGAGATAATATCTACGCTGTCGGGGATAGACGCCAAGCTTCTGGACATAGAAGGCGCGTCGGGATTCCAGCCGCCAAACCATCCGAAAGCAACCTGGTGGTCTGAGGCTTTATATGCTCTTAGATTTTGATAATACTCTTCCGATTTTTTAATAGGCTTTTGTAAGTCCAACGGTTCGATATCCGTCCAATCCGAACAAGAGAAGATAAACGCGATACCTATCAGGAGGCCAGCGTATTTTTTAATATTTATTCTCATAACATTGTTTTTTTAGAGGTTACAATTAAAGTTTCATTTCTTATCCCACCACAGTTGTGTGCCGCCGGTATCAGGACCTCCCAGTAAATTGGCAACGGCTTTGGTTACTTCCGGCCCGGAAGCCGGATTTTGATACTCCTTATTAGGATAGGGAATCCTTCTTATCTGCTTGTCGGTTTTTACGGCTCCTTCGCTATTATTGGCCGCTACCGGGAACAATTTCGGATAAGCTGTCCTCCTAAATTCAGACCAGGCCTCCTGCCCATCGGGGAAAAGAGCCAGCCACTTTTGGGTGATAATACGCTCCAGGTTCTCTTCTCCGGCGCCTGTTTTATTCCATTTAACGACGCTGGTGGATAGATAGCTGCTTGAAGCGGAGACGGCATTACCGGAATAGACCGGATCGGGCACCGACGAAGGCTTATTGGTTTCGTTCCGGGAATATGCATCTGCTCCGCTTACACTGTGTTGCTCGAATGATTTCTTGATCCCTTCGATATATAAATCTTCTGCGGATCCATCCATATCCCACCCAATCAAAGCGCCTTCTGCCCTGAGAAACCAGGCTTCCGCCGCTACCATCCATTGTACGGGGGTAGAAACCATGATATTGGGAGCCGAGTAAGTACGGTAATCTTCGTAAAGCCAACTCATATAAGCTGCGCCGGAGCGGACTCCCATGTATTCCCTGGGATTACGGCCGGTATAAGTTGCCGGTTGAAAATATACCGGGAGGCGGGGATCATTGTATCCCACTAAAAAGGATTCCATATTGGCGCTCATCCTGGCGTCCCGGTAGTCGTCCCAGATCATCTTCAGCGGATGATTGATGATGGTGGATCCCGTAGTTCTCAGTAAGGCGTTATCGGCATTCTCGGCGATTACCCCAAAAGGGGCGTTTATTGCCTCTTCTGCCAACTTCTTGGCGGCCACAGGATCGGCATAGCGGATTCTCATTGCCAGGCGCAGCCTCAGCGTATTGGCAAACTTGATCCATTTTACATAATCGCCGCCATATATCAGGTCGAAATTCCTGTAAGGTTTCATGTTGGTTCCATAACCTTCTACAAATTCGTTTAACTCTGTTACCGCATCTTCCAACTCTTTGAAGAATAACCTGTAAATAGTTTCTTGCGAATCGTAAGGCGTTCCACCGCTCTCTTTTCCCAATTGAGAGTAGGGGATAGGGCCATACATGTCGGTAATGCGGTGCATGGCAAACACCTTTAGTATTTGCGCCAAAGCCAAAGCATCCGGTTTATTGTCTTTTTCCGCCAATTCCTCTATTTTGTAATAATTGGGCATAAACTTGGAGAAAGCCACTTCGTAGGGAACGCTAATCCAGTCTTCGTAGGGCACATAAGTCATCCCGTTATAGTCTCCATTCCAACTATGCGTCCCGGTAAGATAGCAACTATAGATATCTCCTATCAGGTTACACATTCTTTGGTATGGGTTAGAATCGTCCCCTATCGGGAACACTTGTAACTGCATGGCGGAAAAGAATCCATATTCGAGATTGTCTTTCCCCAGGTCGCCGACGCCGTTCGGATTGGTGTTATACTCGTCAAACTTGTCCGTACAGGCATTCAACGTAAAAAACAGGAAAACGACGGCATATACAGCGGCGTTCTTTATATTACTTACTAATTCATTTTTTTTCATCTTTGTAGAGTCTTTTAAGGTTTAGAAAACGACTTTCAATCCAAAACCCAAACTGCGAAGGCTTGGTTGCATGAAATAATCATATCCCTGGAAATAGGTGCCGGTAGAGGCCGTTAACTCCGGATCAAACGGGGCCTTATTGTAAATCATCAGGAGATTCCGTCCGGTGAGGGAGACTTCTACCGCTTCCATCTTGTTGTTAAACCAATAGGCGGGAAGGGCGTACGACAAGGCCATTTCTCTCAGGCGTACGTTTGTAGCGCTGTATACAAACGGGGCCAATGTTGAATGCCCCACTTCCTTATAGTAGCTCTCTGCATTCACCGGCTTTCCGTTTACCGTGACTCCTCCCGCGTCGCGGGCTTTGGCAGAGGCTTCGGAAACGCCATATTTGCCCATGATCATCTCTGTAGCCGATACAACAACGCCTCCAACCCTGGCGTCAACCAGGAAACTAAGATTAAATCCTTTGTAGGAGAATGCATTGCGGAATCCCAAATTATACTTAGGAGTGGCGTTTCCGGCATAAATAAGTGTTTGTTTGTCGGAAGTAACGCCTCCGGTGTAAGGGTCAACCTTCACATAGCCGTGATGATCTACCTGTAATCCTGTAACGTATATATCGCCAATAGCGCCGCCTTTGGTCAGGATCATCCGGTAGCCTTCGGGAGTTCTTGACCCCACTTCCATCCTGTTTTCTTCCTGCATCGGTTTTCCTGTACTCGGATCCGGGGTTCCTTCGGGGATAAGCTCTATGATATGGTTGCGGTTCAGCGTATAAGTGATATTGGAAGCCCAATCGACTTGTCCTATTTTTTGGCGGTAGCCTAACGCCAGTTCAATTCCTTTATTCTCTACGTTTCCGGCATTTACATACTGGTAAGAATAACCGGTAGTGGAAGATAAGTTCTGGCGAAACAACTGGTTGTAGGTGTTTGACTTGTAATAAGTGAAATCTATGTCGAGCTTCGCATCAAATAGTTTCATATTGACGCCGGTTTCAAAAGAGCGGGTTCTTTCCGGTTTCAGGTATGGAGCGGAAGGATAGGATAAAAGGTTGACCGTTCCATTCTCCACTATATAAGAGGTTTTTCCTATAAAACGTTCCGGATAGTTCCCTACTTCAGCGTATGATATGCGCCCTTTGAGGAAAGAAATCTTTGCCGGCGACAAGTCGGCCATATCGCTGAAAATGGCGGTCAATCCCACGCTGGGATAGAAAAAATATTTCTTGTCCGAAAAAACAAGGGAGGAAGGCCAGTCGCTTCTACCGGTCAGGTCGAGGAAGAGTAAGCTGTTGTAATTAAACTGCACGGTGCCGAATGCGGCCTGTAGCTGGTCATGATATTTATCCTGGGGGGCTTTTGTGCTGCCTCCGTATTCGGTGCCTGTATTGGCAATCCCACTGTAATGGAAGTGATTGGCTACGGTTAGATGTCCTTCATAACCGGTCAGTTCATACCGGGTATCCTGTAAGCTGGCGCCAAGATTGGCGGTAACGCCAAACAGATCAAGACGCTTATCAATATGCAATATCATATCGGCGTAACTGTTGCGGGAATTATAACTATTGTGGAGATAATTACCGTAAGGCGATGCGAATAATTCAATGGTAGAAGCGCCCAATTTACGCTCGGCCACACCTTCCAGGTTGTCTATTTTGCCTCTTCCGGTAACAAACATCCAATCGAGGATATCATACTTCAAGGTCATATTGAACATATAGCGGTCTCTTTGGTTGATGAATTGTTCTTCATTTACAATCCAATAAGGGTTCTGCATGTTTTCGTCGCCACCTCCGTATTGCCAGAATTGTGTGGGGAAACCCCGCTCTACATTGTACCTTTTGTACACCTTATATTTGTCCATATTGTCTCCGGGAGGAAATAAATAGACCGGTAACATTGGATTATGATAACGGCCCTGTATTTTTGCATTGACGTCTTCTTGTTTCATGTAAAAAGCGGACAGGTCGAGAAACAACTTATTGTCAATTAATTCTGTTGAATTTCTGATGGAGAAATTATACCTGTCATAGTCGTTTGTCGGGATAATTCCCCTGGCATTTAAAGCTGAAAAAGAGCCATAGGTCTGATTCTTGGCTGTACCAAAAGAGAAACTGAGACTGTTGTTGACCGATGTGCCGGTTCGGAAAAAATCTTTGGGATGATAGCTTGAGGGCGTTTCCAGTTTCGCCCCCCAGCTGTCCGGCGATTCTCCCGGCATTGCTTGTCCGTAGCTGTTTTGGAACTTCGGTAATACAAACGGATTCATAAAAGAGGTGTTGTTTGAAAAGGTCAGTTTTAGTTTTCCTTCATTTCCTCTTTTGGTGGTAATCAATACAACCCCATTGGCTCCCTGGCTTCCATAGAGAGCGGCAGCGGCAGCGCCCGTAAGTATGCTGATGGACTCAATATCGTCGGGGTTGATATTGGATATCCCGTCAAAATCTCCCTCATCCGCGCCATTTTCGTAGGAGCTCTCAGTTTGTTGGGTTTTTAAACTTGGCATGGGTATCCCGTCAATTACATAGAGGGCATTGTTATTTCCGGTCAATGATTTGTTTCCCCTCATCACTACGCGGGTTGAACCGCCTATGCCGGAAGCGCTGTTGTTGATTTGCACCCCTGCCACCTTGCCGGCCAGGCTGTTGATGAAGCTGGCGTCTTTGACAAGTGTGATCTCGGATGATTGAATTTCTTGTACGTTATAGGTCAGCGATTTCTTTTCTCTCCTGATACCTAATGCCGTAACCACTACTTCATCCAGTGTTTGCGTATCTTCATGCAAGATGATATTCAATGTGTTTGAACCGGTAGTGGAAACAACCTGAGGCTGATATCCCACGTAACTTACTTCCAGTATGGCGTCGGAAGAAGAGACATTGAAAACGAAGGCACCGTTGATATCTGTGACCGTGCCGTTGGCGGGATTTCCTTTTTCGATAATGGTGGCGCCGATGACAGGCTCATCGTTATCATCTTTTATTGTACCGGAAATTTTTCTTACGTCCGGCTGTTGACGGGTATCTTTCGATTGTGATGCTTGCGCGTTTTTTTCGTCTTTCAGAAAAATACGGTTGTTCATTACTCTGAAATTGATTCCGGACTCACTAAAGATTCGGGACAACACAATTTCTATGCGTTCGTTTTGCGCGTCCACCGAAACATTGGATAATTTCTTGGCAAGAATATCGGCGTCATACGAAAACTCATACCCCGTTTGCCGGTGTAACTCTTCTATTACGTGAGCCACGGTAGGGTTATTCAGCGTAAGTTTCACATTTACGGATTGCGCCGAGGCGGCAGATGCAAAAATAGAGAAACTTAGCATAAACAGTACCGGGAACGATTTCATTGCCCGTAACGAATCGGATAGGATGACAACTGGGTTCATCCTCTTGTGCTTTGTGTGTTCATTCATACAGTTCTTGTTCTTAATTTTAAAAAAATGGATATATTTACGTTTATCTTTATATAAGTATCAAATTGATAATATGCATATTAATAGAAATAATGATTACTATATAAGCGGTTTATTCTTTTGTTTTAAGCGGGTTGTTTCAAAATATCATTACTCGGTGATGAACACCTCGTTCTCTTCTATCCGGTATTGGATAGGCGCTAAATAACTAAGTATATCGAGCACCTCTTCCAATGTTTCTCCCCTATTGATGACGTACCGGTAACGCCTGTCAGCCAATCTTTTGGATTCAAGATTGATGTGTACGTCATATATAAGGCTCAGCTTATCGGCAATTTCACGTAATGTGGCATTTTCAAACGTTATTTGATCAAGATGCCAGGAGGTAAATGTATTGACGTTTACCGTGGAGACGGTGTAATTGTTGCTTTTTGCAGTATAAAGCACCTTTTCGCCCGGCGACATCTTAAAAACATCTTTTCCCCGGTTATTCAGCAGTACTACTTTTCCTGATACAAGTATTGTTTCCACCTGTTGGTTTTCATCGTCTACTGAGAGGTTGAAAGAGGTGCCGGTTACCTTTACGTTCATATAGGGCGTAGTTACCATGAACGGTGATTCGGGATTTTTCTTCACATCAAAATACGCCATTCCTTTTAGTGCGATTTTACGGCCTGACGGTGAAAATGATTCCGGGACCTGCAATTCGGAGGAGGCGCTAAGCCAAACCGTAGAGCCGTCGGATAGTTCTATTTTTTTGATTGATTCGTTTTCCGAAACGGTAATTGCAGTATATTTTTCGGCCGATAGCTGCATCCATCCAAAGATAGAGAGCGAAACAAGGAGCAGGACCGCGGCCGCATACCGGGAGAATTGAAGAACCCGGCGGCGTGTTGCGCGGCGGTTGATCTTTGCTTGGGTGCGGGAAAGGGCCAAAGCCGTTTCGGCTACGGTATTACG
>JAISZV010000203.1 GCA_031284475.1 Proteiniphilum sp.
GGTCAGTGTCAGTTTAAAAAATGCTATGACAAAGGTGTTCCGCAGGGCATTGGCAAATTCGGGCATGTAAAAAAGATACTGAAAATTTTTCAATCCAACCCAAACCTGTTTACCGAAAAGTCCCCGAGAAGGAATAAAACGCTGAAAAGCTATAATCAGCCCATAGAGTGGAAGATAGGAATAAATGAATAAAAGAATGACACAGGGGAACAGCATGAGATGGAGAATCCAGTTTTTTTTAAAGTCCCTGCCGATATTTCGCATTTTTCCTCACCTCCGCAAAGTGTACGGGGAGAACCGGAGTTCTCCCCCGTTTTCAGCATGCAGCCTATCAGTTACTTATTATTCGCATACCACTGATTTATTTCTTCAGTGATACGCTGCCCGCCCAGTCTGTTCCAGGAATTGACGAAATTATCAAACTCGCCAATCGGAGCGTCACCTGTTATGATCCGGGTAAAAGTTTCCAGTTCCAGTTTTTTGATGGTAGCCAAACTTTCAACCATTGTATTAGTTACCAGTGCCCCGCACTGTTCATACTCAAGCCCATTTTTGGCGGCAAGCTCGGAGGCTGCGCTAAAAAGCTGTCCTGAAAATAGATTTCCCCATATTCCCTTAAACCGTTCCTTGTCAACCTGTTGTCCATCCCGGCGGGGATTGGACATTGAAGCGAGCCAACGCCGCTGTTCAAGGATATTGTTGTAGAGTATCGAGGCATTATAGTTATATCCCACCAGGGTCGGATTATTGGTATCAAGAGCGGTAAAAACATTTTCCCACTTGGGAATATTCCCATGAATAGATTCCGTTCTAGCCGGACATAATTCCCAATTGTTGTTCCACACCGCATTAAATTCGTCCGGAGTTTTAAAATACGTTCTTCCGTCACCGGCGCCTATTTGATGCATCATATTAAGGAGAAGCACAAGAGCTTCAGGATTCGGATACCCTTTGCGAACCACATAAAAGTTTCTGGTATTGTCGTAAACAATTGGTTTTGCCGGTTTAGCATCGATCGACGGGATGGACCATATTCTCCAGTCCGACTGGGGATTGGTAATATAAAGGTCCACTATGCCGCCGGAAATAAACTGAGTCCACTGTACCCCAAAGGTAGCACCCATCTTTTCCCTCAACACCAGTTCGGCTTCCTTGTTTTCATCTTTTACGGTAAATTCAGGATCGATCAGGCCGTCCTTAAACCACTGGGTCAGCTTCACCAGCACGGGTTTCATTTCCGGCTGTATGGAACCATAGACAATCCTCCCCTGGGAATTTCTGATCCAGGCGTTGGGATAGGCATGCATGGCATTGGCAATGGAGGTCATTTCATAGGCAATCCCATAGAGGGATTTATTCATGCCGATGCCATAGGTGTCCTGTATGCCATTGCCGTCAGGATCATTTCTGGTAAAGGCATAAAGGATCTTTTCAAGGTTTTCAAAGGTTGTCGGTTCGGGGAGATTGAGTTTTTTTCGCCAGTCTTCCCTGAGAAAAAGCATGTGCATAGTTTCCAGTACCGGCGTCACATCGGGAATCCCATACAGTTTTCCGTTCCTCTTCCCCATGCCAAATCCCGTAGAGCCCGGAACATCCATAAGTCTTTTAGTTAACTCCGACCCGTAGGCATTCCATACCTGGGTCAAATCTTCGATCTGATCCGCGTCTATCATCTGCCCCAGAGTCTTCATATCAACCTTCATGCAATCGGGAAGATCATTTGACGCCAAAGAAAGGGCCAGCCGCTGGTTGTACTGTTCCGGAGATGTAACCCATTTGTGTTTAACTTTAATACCCAGTTTTTCTTCAAGAAATTTCAACATGTCATTATCATCGATTTTGTTCTGCTGATTTCCGGCGAGGTTGATACCCTGAACAAAGGTAATTTCAACCGCCGGGGAATATTTTCCCAACGGCGTAAGATTTGCCTTGTTTTGGACCGGGGCAACAGGCTGCGGTGATTTTTGAGAACCGCCGTTCGCCCAGAGATTTGCCGTAAGCAGCAAAACAACAATCACTAGAAAGAGTTTTTTCATAATTAATTCCTCCGTAAGATAAAATGATATTTTATTTTGCGGTTGATCTAAAAAGACGTCAATCAAAATGTTTTGTCAGAATACGTTTTGTTTTTGTCTTTTATAACACTTTTTTGCTAATTCCACAGATCATGGGAAAACATATAGGTGATAAACGGCTGGATTCAGCCACGGAACAGCCCCAACAGGATCAGGTAATAAGTCAGTGGCTGGTGAGGATTTTGCCGGAAAAATACCAGTACATTGATGATGATGAGGCAGAGCGTGTTCATATCAAAGAAAAAGGGCCTTTATCTTTCCCTCTTTACAACTTCCTTGTTTGGACTCCATTGGTAATTCTATAAAAAATATCACTGCGGTCCGGTTAAGTAGATAAAAAAGAAAAACTTGTATTTCGATCTTTATAACCGGACATACCAGACAGCCCGCGAACCGGTTTTCCGTTGGTAAAGACTATAGGAATTACGGGTAACATCCTGCATTTTGAACCTATATGCCTTCAAGTGCTACAGTGAGTGCTAC
>JAISZV010000357.1 GCA_031284475.1 Proteiniphilum sp.
CCAATCAGCAACAGAACGAAGAGGTACTGAATCTTCCCTCAAAAATCGCGAAAGAAAAAGGTATACGTATTGTAGTATGCTTAGATGAGTTTCAGCAAATCGCCGAATTTGACAATACGCTCTATTTTCAACGCAAACTGCGATCTGTATGGCAATTGCATCAAGACGTAACGTATTGTCTTTACGGAAGCAAGCAGCATTTGATGACTAAATTGTTCTCCAAACAAAGTATGCCGTTTTATAAATTCGGCGATGTGATCTATCTGCAAAAAATCAGCACGGCAGACTGGATCGAATTTATTTGCCGCCGGTTTAAAGTTACCGGAAAGCAAATATCGCCCGAACTTGCCGAAAAGATCAGTCTCACGGTAGAGAATCACTCTTCGTATGTACAGCAACTTGCGTGGCTCTTATGGATACAAACGGATATAGAGGCTACCGAGACCGGTTTTCAGGCGGCATATACCGATTTGCTGAACCAAAACTCGATGCTTTATTTTAAGTATATAGATGATTTGACTACTTATCAGCTTAATTTCCTGTATGCTGTGGCGGACGGAGTAACCTCTGAATTTACCCGTAAGGAGAATCTGGATCGTTATCAATTGGGTTCATCAGCCAATATAAAGCGGATGAAAACATCGCTTGAAAACAGAGAATTGATCAAAATTTCGGGTAAAACCATCAGTTTCAACGACCCTGTTTTTAAACTGTGGTTCAAGAAAAATGTACGAAGGTTTTGAAGAAATCAATTAGATGTAAATAATTCTTTCACCTGCCGGATTGGGTATTAAAATAGACCGTTATGAGCAAGTTAAGCATCAAACAATGGGCGGAGGAAGACCGCCCCCGCGAGAAATTACTGCTGAAAGGCGTTTCGGCCCTTTCCGATTCGGAGCTTCTGGCGATCCTTATCGGCTCGGGCAGTGATAAGGAGAGTGCGGTGGAGCTGTCCCGGCATATTTTGTTGAAAGCGGATAACGATTTAAACAATCTTGCCCGGATGAGCGTATCTGATTTGGTGAATGATTTCCGGGGCATTGGCACGGCGAAAGCAGTAACCCTGATTGCCTCGCTTGAACTGGGGCGGCGGAGGAAGGCCGTTGAAACGCCCCAACGGGGAAAAATCACTTCGTCGAGGGATGCCTATGAGCACTTTTTTCCTTTGCTTTCCGACCTGAATCACGAGGAGACGTGGGCGTTGCTGACCGACCGCTCAAACAAGGTGATCACTACCATTCAAGTGAGCCGTGGCGGTATTTCGGGAACGGTGGCGGATATTCGGTTAATCCTCCGGGAGGCGCTCAGCCGGTATGCCTCAGGAGTCGTACTTGGGCATAACCATCCCTCCGGCCAATGCAAACCGAGCCCGCAGGATACGCACCTTACAAAGAAATTGAAAGAGGCTGCCCAATGGATGGATATTTCGCTGCTCGACCACATCATTGTTTGTGGCGATAACTATTTCAGCTTTGCAGACGAAGGAATCATCTGACGCAATTAAACAATATGCCGGATAATCGGTTTAATAAAAAAAGTGAGATCATGAACGAGAAATTACAAGCGTTACAAGATAAGATAGTACTCATGCTCCGTACGGTGTACGATCCGGAGATTCCTGTGAATATTTATGACCTGGGAATGATCTACGATGTGGACATTGATGAGGAAAATAATGTTGCCATTGAGATGACGTTCACGTCGCCCAGTTGTCCCGCAGCCGATTTTATACTGATGGACGTACAGTTGAAGGTAGAATCGATTCCGGAGGTCAACAAGGTGGAGATCGACCTCACTTTCGATCCTCTCTGGGACAGGTCGATGATGAGCGAGGAGGCCCTCTTGGAACTGGGAATGATGTAATTGAAGTTAAAGGGATAGTTGAATAAATTGACCGTGAAAAATAAAGTCTATTTTCTTGCCGACGTTCATTTGGGATCCAAATCACATGCCGACTCCATTGAAACGGAACGTAAACTGTGCCGGTGGCTCGATAAGGTGAGGGACGACGCCGCTGCGATCTTTTTGATGGGGGATATCTTCGACTACTGGTATGAATACAGGTATGTGGTTCCCAAAGGATATACAAGGTTATTGGGTAAGTTGGCCGAAACTGCCGACGCCGGTGTAGAAATTCATTTCTTCGCCGGGAATCATGATCTTTGGCTGACTGATTACCTCTCCGCCGAATGTGGGATGATCCTGCATCTGGAAGCGTTTATCACGGAGATAGGGGATAAGAAATTTTTCCTTGCCCATGGCGACGGGCTGGGGGATGACTCCCGTTCGTTTCATTTTCTACGGAAAGTGTTTCACAGTAAATTCCTGCGGAAATGCTTTTCGGCGATTCATCCGCGATGGACGATACCGTTGGCGCACATCTGGTCGAACAACAGCCGCGAGAGCGGAGGAGTTACCCCCTACCGGGGAGAGGAAAGGGAGCACCTGATCCGTTTCGCAAAAAATAAACTGAAGGAGATACCCGACGTCAACTATTTTATCTTCGGCCACCGCCATGTACTGCTCGACCTGCCTATCGCGCAAAAAAGCCGCGTGGTTATGCTGGGCGACTGGCTTACCCTTTTTTCTTATGCGGAATTTGACGGGGAAAGCGTACAGTTAAAGCAATGGAGTTGATACTTGGTTGTTCTGTTTATTAATTCCTGAGTCGCTGAAAAAAATCCCATATCACGATACCGGCGGCCACAGATACGTTGAGGGAATGTTTGACGCCGTACTGAGGAATTTCGATGCAACCGTCCGACATATCTATTACATCTTGCGCTACGCCATGTACTTCATGCCCGAAGATCACGGCATATTTTTTCTCTTTATCCAACTTAATATTCTCCAGCGAGATACTGTGTTCTGCCTGTTCGATGGAGAAGACGGCATATCCCTCCGCTTTAAGCGTTTCTACAGCCGAAAGCGTTTCTTCAAAATAACGCCATTTTACCGAATCTTCCGCGCCGAGGGCCGTTTTGTGAATTTCAACGTCAGGTGGAGTACCGGTAATACCGCAGAGCAGTATCTCCTCTACCCGAAAAGCGTCACCCGTACGGAATACCGACCCTATATTGTGCCGGCTGCGCACGTTGTCGAGCGCCACTGCCAACGGTATTTTCTCCGCTTCCCGGAACTCCTCGATAGTGATGCGGTTGAGTTCTTCTATTTTCAGTTTTCGTTGTTTCATTTTATAATTACGGAATGGTGGAAGAGGCTGCTATTTGTTATCTGAAAGTTCTTTGCAAAATTACTATATTTTTAGTGTCTTGCCCCAAATAGCTTTACAAAATGGAAAATATATTTACCTTTGATATACTTTGTAAAGGTATAGCAGGACTAAGACGAAAATATCAAGTCTGTTCAGGACAAAGTAAGAAAATACGTAAAGTTTTTTTTGGACAAGTCCAATTACTTATTAGCACACTACAATAATACAAATATTTATGTCCAAATCTCAAAACATAGAATACGGCAAATCAATGACAAAAGAAGAGCTATTACAACACCTTCAAGACATGGAGTAGGACAGTTTTGAAGTCAAAACC
>JAISZV010000319.1 GCA_031284475.1 Proteiniphilum sp.
CCATCGTTGCAAGCGAGTGGCAGGAAAGCGAAAAGGGATACGAGAAATAAGCTGGAAAACCGGTAATACGTTGTTTTATGCATTGAAATAATGTTTGTTTAAGGTATGAATTGCAAGTTTTATATGTATGACATCCTTCCACGTACATACACCGCGCCCGTGTGCGAGTGTACACTGCATCAATGTACGCTCGTACACTGCGGCGGTGTATGTATGGGTAAGGAATATCCGTCTTACGGTTGCAAGGTTAATGTCGGATTGGTTTCCGTATCATTTACCCAGTCAAAGCTGAATATTACTTTGGAATAGGTTGTTTCCGTTTCATGAGAAATATCAGTGCCGCTTGTGGATAGCTTGATTACATTGCCTGTTTTTTCTACGAAACCAAAACTTTTACTCCAATCATGATTGAAACGAACTTTGAAGTTTCCGGCTCCCAACTTAATATTGGAAATTTCATAGGTATAAGTATTCCCTGTTTTACCGGTATAAGTAAAGTCCGCATCATAATTCCAATCGGACAGTTCTGTTCCGTTGTAAATGGCATTACCAATAAGACTGTAAACGAAAGTAGCCGGATCAAGCACGGCTAAATCTTCCGTTTTAGTTACCTTATAGCTGTAACTGTTGCTTATTGCGCCTTTTTCCAACTTCCATGTCAATTCGATTGAGTATTTTGCCCGGTTAATAGTAATATTGTCTCCTCCGGATTTCAAACCTAAAGCATCGTTAGCGCCCAGATTGGTATTGGCTTTTACCAAAGTGGTTGCGCCGGAATTTAACTCAATCTTCCAACCGCCGCCGTAAGCGAATTTAAATGCGCCGCTTGTTTCGACCGTTACATCCGTCAGGATATAAGTCATGGTTGTTTTGTTGAAAGCGGGCGCCGGAAATTCCGTGAAGTTCCAATTGTTCATTGCGCCGCGGACGCCCCATGTTACGGGAGCAATCAGGATTAATTTGTCGGACAATAGACCGTCTTTGTTCAAGTCCAGTACAATGTGGTACAGTCCGCTTGCGGATACCTGAAGGCTACCGTTTTCCGTCAAAGCGCCTTTGTAAACCCGGATAGCAGGTTGTTCTCCTCCATTTAACGTATCCGAAAGCGTCAATGTAGCGCCATACTTGGTTTCTTTCGCTCCTTCTTTGAGTACTAAGGAGAAAGATTTTCCGCCTTCCAGGGCAATGTATTTTTCGTACATGCCGTCGCGAGCGGCTTGGTTGTTTGCTTCATCTATTCCGGCAGCCATTAATGCTTTGGCAGCGTCTGTTTCCGTCAAATCGGCAAAAGCCGTCGCTTCGCCTACCACATAGAAACCGTCTTCCGCTACGGAAACAGGGCCTGACGGTTTATCGTCGTCTTCACTACAACTGATGAAAGAGAATGGCAAAGCTAATAATACGAATAAAATAAATTGAATTTTTTTCATGATGAATTGAATAATTAATAATTAAAATATAATTTGATGGATAAAAAATTTTCTTATTTCCAGTTATTTTGTGTATAAACGCCGGGATTGTCGTCTAATACCCATTGCGGAATGGGGAAAATACTCCGGTTTGAGTTTGCTTCCGATTCCTTAAATTCCCATGATCCGGAGGTGAATGTTCCGAAACGGATTTGATCCTGCCGGCGATGTCCTTCCCACGCCAATTCCCGTCCGCGTTCGTCCAGCAATTCCTTCAAGGTGAGCGTAGCCGTCGTATAGGGCGATAAGCCGGCGCGTCCGTGCACTTCATTGACGAGATCGACTGCGGCTTGGGTGGCTGTTCCACCGTTCAGGCGCATCAGCGCTTCGGCTTTCATCAACAAAATATCAGCGTAGCGGTAAATGGGGAAATCGCTGTTGGCATGATGATCGATCCCCTGTTCTATCTCGAATTTCACGAACCGCGCTCCTTCGAATGTATTGGCTGCGGTAGGATCTTGAATGGTAGTGACTTCCGGTACGATAACCACGGGAGTTGTTATGATGCTATCCTTACCGTCTACCGTTTTGAGTTGTTTACCATCAGGACCCAGACAAGGACGTGAATACATTACCGCTTTCCCGTCTTTTTCTACTGCACCGACAAACCATTGCGCCTTGCGCTTGTCGTTGTCGGCATATTTGTCGTAGAAAGATTTTAAGGTGCAGGGGCCATTCCACGGCTGGGTGGTGAAGCCGTACACATCCTGATGCACATAATGTAGCGTTATCAAATGGAACATGTTCCCTTCGGCTTTTGCGGCGTCGAAAACGACGGGAAAGATGATTTCCTTGTTATTGGTGTTTTCTTTAGAGAAGGTGGTAAAGTAATTCTCATTCAAGCCGTAACCGTAATTTCCCAAAATGATGGAGTCGCATTGATCGGCGGCGTCCTGCCAGTGAGGTGTTCCGGTATAAACGCCTGCATTCAGGTAGAGTTTCGCCAATATCGCATGAGCTACCGGTTTTGTTACCGACCCGTAGTGAACGGATGAAGCCAATTGGCCGATATTGTCCTGTATTTCTTTTTCGATCCATTCGAATACTTCTTTACGGGAACTTTGCCTTATATTTCCCGTAGTACTTTCGCTGATAGCTACATTGCCGTATAAATCCATTGCCAGCAAATGGTAAAAAGCGCGCAATACCTTGGCTTCGGCTATTCCCTTGATGGTGGCTTCGTCGTAAAGGCTTTCGTCCGTTCCTTTCAGGGTGGTAATCAGATCCAAGATATTGTTGCACTTGCCGACTCCTCCGTATGCGAAACTCCAACCGTTGTTTATGTCGCGCGTATTTTCTTCCCACGTATGCTGGTGCATGGCAATGGGCACGCCGTTGTCGAACCAGTCGTTACCTCTTGTCGGGACAATCACTTCGTCGGAAGTGTATTCCTGCATGCTCCAATAGCCTTCGCGATAGACATAGCCGTATTCTCCAGCCAACTGTGTATAAGCGTCGGCGATTAACGAGGAAAATTGTTCCGGCGTTTTATAATATTCATCAATCAGGATATCCGAATTGATTTCGGGTTCCACGTCTGTACAAGCATTGAAAAAAGCCGTTAATAAACAGGTGGATGCAAACAGTATAGTTATTTTATTTCGTTTCATGGTTGTTTTAGAATTTTAAAGTGAGACCTAAATTGAATGTCCGTTGTTTGGGATAGAACGAACGCGTATCGAATCCGGGTTGCAAGCTGTCGCCGTCTTTGGGCGATATTTCCGGATCAACCCCTTTGTATCCTGTTAACGTGAACAGGTTTTGTGCGGTGAAATAAACCCTTACCGAGTGGATGTAGCGGGAAAAACTTTCGCTCATTTTCGGTGTGTATCCGATAGTCAGATCGCTTAATTTCAGGTAGCTGGCATTTTCCAGATAGAAATCGGAGAAGCGGCGTATCGAGGCATTGTTTTCATTCGACGTTTTCCATGCGGTTAATAAGGCGGCGTCGCCTTTGAAGGCTGACAGGAGGACGTTTTCGGTATTCCGTGTATTTTCGAAGAAATAACGGGTTTCGTTGAATATCAGTCCGCCGATCTGTCCCCTGAAATTAAGTGCAGCGTCCCAAGCCTTGTATTTCAGGTTGGCATTGAAACCATAAGTTACGTCCGGTTGCGCATTACCCAGTATCATCCGGTCGCTTTCCTGGGGCGAAGTCGTGTAACCTCCTGCCGGCGTTTCAAATACCCATTCTCCTGCGGCATTGATACCGTAGTACTTCCATCCATAGAAATTGCCGATGGGGTTGCCTTCTTCCAGACGCATCACATAAGTACCTGTT
>JAISZV010000094.1 GCA_031284475.1 Proteiniphilum sp.
CAGAGCCGTAAACCTCGATCTCCGTCGCCCGTATCTCAACCGACTGCCCCTGTCCCTGCGACTTCACCAATTCACCGTTTACACTGATGCAGGCTCCCGTGGCGACAGGCCGGAGTAACTCTTCATCAAAATCGGATATATTTATGACTATCTGTATATTGTTGATGGTTGACCCGTCGTTAAGAGCGACAAAACCAACGTTTTTGTTTCCTCTGCGGGTACGCACCCATCCTTTTACATTGACTTCCTCTCCGAAATTTGTAAGCCGTAATGCTTCCGAAATTCTTGTTCGTTTTATTTGCTTCATCTGATAACTACACTTTTCTCACTAAAGACCCTGTAAATATCTAACCTGTTCCCGCACGAAACCGCACGGGAACAGGAATTATTATAATTATAACCGACGATAAAATTTCCCTGAGGAGAGCGCTTTCAATCGAACGCTCCCATCCTGAGGATGTTCACCTCTTGTTCTGTGAGGTAACGCCATTTTCCGCGTGAAAGTTTTTTCTTCGTCAATCCCGCGAAATAGACCCTGTCGAGTTTCATCACTCTATAGCCCAATTTCTCGAAAATACGCCGGATGATGCGGTTCCTGCCCGAATGAATCTCGATACCCACCTGCGTAAGGTCTTCTTCCGTCACGTAGCTGATCGCGTCGGCATGTATCTCCCCGTCTTCCAGTTCAATACCGTCGGCGATCATCTGCATGTGTTCCATTTCCACCGGTTTATCAAGCCATACCTGATAGATTTTCCGTTTTTCGTATTTCGGATGTGTTAATTTCGACGCCAGGTCGCCGTCATTGGTCAGCAGCAATACGCCCGTGGTGGCCCTGTCTAATCGTCCCACCGGATAAATCCTTTCCGAAGCGGCGCTTTTTACCAGTTCCATCACCGTCTTACGGTTTTCGGGATCATCGGTTGTCGTCACAAAACCTTTCGGTTTATTCAGAAGCACATACACCTTGCTTTCAAGTTGTACCGGCTGATTGTGAAACATCACCGCATCGGCGCGAGTAATCTTGGTTCCCAGCTCCGTTACCACCTGTCCGTTTACTTTCACCACACCGGCCTGAATGAACTCATCGGCCTCACGGCGGGAACATACTCCGGCATTGGCCAGGTATTTGTTCAGACGGATTGGCGCGTTGGGATCGGCATTTTCCTTGTACTTGACCTGCTTGAACGGCTTTTTCTTTTTCAGCTTTTTCACAGGTTTAGCAAGCTTACCGGGTTTGCCCGGTCCGCTTGAAGGTTGGTTGCCCCAACTCCGGTTGTTATAGTTCCCGTCGGCAACCCGTTGTGGCGACTGAGGACGTTCTCCTACGCGCGGGCGACGTTTTCTCATGCCACCCTCATTATTCCCACTATAGTTTTCCTGGCGGGAATCCTTGTAATTTGAGTTGTAGGACGATCTGTCTTGATTGTAAGATGGTCTGTCCTGATTGTAAGACGATCTCTCCTGATTGTAAGATGGTCTGTCTTGATTGTAGGACGACCTATCCTGGTTATAGGACGATCTCTCCGGATAATAGCCATCTTGCTGTGTTCTTCGCTCATTGCCGAAATTTCTGTTCGAGGAAGCGGGTCTTTCATTGCTCGCGCTGTGATAACTCCGCTTTGGGCGCAACTCGTCATTGTTTGTTGTCATTGTTACATTTACTTTTAATTACATAATGAAACCTCACGGTTTTTTCTTTTTTTATAATCGCATTTTTTTAAAATTACTACCGATTCGCATTTATCGCGCACTTAAATTCCCGTATAATTTTGGGGTGTGATCGCTTTCAATTCCTTTTTTATCTGCTCACTTACATCCAGATTGTCAATAAATTCCGAAATACTTTTCCGGGTAATACGCGTATTGGTTCGTGTCAAAGCTTTCAGCGCTTCATAGGGATTCGGATATCCTTCGCGTCTCAATATAGTCTGGATTCCTTCGGCAACCACTGCCCAATTATTCTCCAGGTCTCTATCTATTACCTCTCTGTTTAATAACAATTTGTGGAGTCCTTTTGTTGTACTCTTAACAGCAATTAAACCATGTGCCATGGGAACGCCGATATTCCTGATCACCGTGGAGTCGGTAAGGTCGCGCTGCAACCGTGAAACGGGCAGTTTAGCCGCCAAATGCTCCAACAATGCGTTGGCGATACCCAGGTTACCCTCGGCATTTTCAAAATCGATAGGGTTTACCTTGTGGGGCATGGCCGACGATCCTACTTCCCCTTCCTTGATCTTCTGTTTGAAATACTCCATCGATATATACTGCCACATATCTCTTGTGAAGTCGATCAGTATGGTATGGATGCGTTTCATTGCGTCGAATGATGCTGCGAAAGCGTCATAATTGGATATCTGCGTGGTGTACTCTTCGCGGTACAAAAGCAGTTTCTCCTGCAGAAAACGATTACCGAACAGTTTCCAGTCGATATGGGGATAAGCCGCACGGTGCGCATTGAAATTACCGGTCGCTCCACCGAATTTGGCTTTCGCCGGGATACTTTTCAACACTTCTATCTGACCGGTCAACCTGTATGTAAAGACCTTCATCTCTTTCCCCAGGCGTGTGGGTGACGCCGGTTGTCCATGCGTACGCGCCAGCATGGGAATATCTTTCCATTCATCGGCCAGCGCATCGATCTGTGATACCAGCTTTTCCAGTTCGGGGATGTAGACCTTGTGCAGAGCATCCCGCCACATCATCGGCGTAGCCGTATTGTTGATGTCTTGCGACGTCAATCCAAAATGAATAAATTCCTTGTGATCCGACAACTGAAGTACATCGAATTTCTCTTTCAGGAAATATTCCACGGCCTTCACATCATGATTGGTAGTCTTCTCAATCTCTTTTATCTGCCGGGCGTCCTCTTCACTGAAATTACGGTACAAAACCCTTAATTGTTCAAAGGCGCCCTCATCCTTCAATGGAAGAATCCCCTCTTCACAGAGAGAGATAAAGTAGTCAATTTCCACCTGCACGCGGTATCGTATGAGTGCATATTCGGAAAAGAACGCATCCAGGTCTGCGGTCTTGTCCCGGTATCGTCCGTCGACGGGTGAAATGGCTGTCAGTTGGTCTAAGTTCATTGTTATTTAATTGCTACCCCTTTTTGACGGTACAAAAGTAAGGATAATTATAGAGCCATGAAAATTTTCGTGAAAAATATTTGTAAAAAGTTTTGCGGAAAAATAAAAAGGACGTACCTTTGCATCGCTTTTCAGAAAAGCACCCCTACAAGCGGTAGCGAGGATAGTAAGACAAATCCGGGCGTTTAGCTCAGCTGGTTCAGAGCATCTGCCTTACAAGCAGAGGGTCGGCGGTTCGAATCCGTCAACGCCCACTTGAAAATCAAAGACTTACGAGAAATCGCAGGTCTTTTGTTCTTTTTATGTTCATGCAATTTGCATGCAAACTATACACTACAAAACCAAAGGATGAAAGTTATAGAAAAGTTGATTTTCTCGCTAACGGAGAACGGCTTTCATCTATTTTCTTCTTTTTACATTTGATATACACCTTTAAATATGGAGAGCCAAATATATAAGACTTTCGGCAAAAATACGCTTCGAGGTACGAAGAAGGAAGATTTTTGCAACGAAACAACGCCCGGTCTTGTGTTTTGGAGCGAAATATAATTTTGTATAGTGAATGGAAAAAAAGTGTCTCTTTAACTGTTTCTATTTTATTTTTCTTGTTTTACTGACAAAGAAAGGAAAACAATGTATCTTTGTTTTGATTAATTTGTTTTTATATTTTTCAGTTATTTAGTAAATTTCAATAATACAATATATAGATTTACTACTATCTAATTGATTAGTAGAGAGTGTAGTCAGACAGTCTTAACAGATACAAAAAAACAGTCTAAAATTCGTATGAATACAAAATTTTTCACGAATCGCGAATCCAATACTCTAATTAATAAAATGGAAGGAGTATTAGCAAATAATGAAATGATTAATTGCTTTGATGCAGTCGTAGGATACCTACGTGCATCAGGCTATTTCCAAATCCGGGAATTTCTC
>JAISZV010000096.1 GCA_031284475.1 Proteiniphilum sp.
GTAAAACGTTTTCAACCGGGAGATAATCTCCTACGAAAACATGTTTCCGCAAAACGGCAAGCCGGTTAGCAGTATTACATTCCTCGTCGTCATGATCTTTTTTATTAATTTCTCTTTTAATGTGCAATTGATAAGCCTCATAACTAATAATTCCCTGTTTCCCTTAAAAAAGAGATAGCCGGAAGCAGCTTTGACTCAGAAATTGTTTAAGAGGTTAATAAGTCATCAATATGTTGGTTGAATCCAGTTTATTCTCACAATAACGAAAATGATATACTTCATTAATCATCATATCTTCTTTCCACCAGGCAATTCTACGGTACAACCTTATAGTGGTGTCATTTTTTATCTCCCCGAAATACTGGTCTATTGTAACTTTCCCTATACTTCCCCCGGAAGGAGCATACGATTGTATATACAACTCGTCTTTATCTACAATAAAATATCCCCAAAAAAAAGGAGTGTCTCTTATATTATTTGAAATACTTGAACATTGATTATCAATAAAATTACCACCGGAAGCAGAAAAACAACTTCCATTCTGAAAAAAGTAACGAAAATAATTAATTGTATCACCTTCTAATTCATAATAACCATCCATTCGAAAATCATTATTGAAAATGTACTTATCTTTTATCGTAAGCGCTTCCTTATCCACTCCACAAGCGTGTACAATCATAAATATCAGTGTTATTAATGTAAATTTTACCGTCATATTTATAAGTAATGATGAACTATTCTCCATTTTTAATCGTACATTACAAAGAAAAAAACTATTTCTTCCCCCGCTGAAAGAATCATATTCAAATAACCGGCATGGAGACCTGAGAATAAATATCTTCAATATCCTGTTTACCGATTTTCTCAAAATCCTCCTCTCTCACGCAGGTCATCATTCCGGCCATCTCCAGCGCGCCGGGGCTGATGAGCAATTGTTTTTCCCCTTTCTCGTAATAGTGCCCCGGACGGTGCGCTTTGCGCGGAAAGATATGGAGTATGTATTTATTATCCTTTGTAAAGGCGATCACATTCATCATCGGTTCTTCCTCTTCCGGTTGAAGATGGCACAGGTACCGGAACACATCTTCAAAAAGTTCCTGCGCTTCGTTCCGGCTTTCGCTTTCCACTTGCAGGCAGGAACGGAGTTCATTATCGCCCTGCATTAATAAGGGGAGTTTGAGTCCCGCCTGCAAATGGAAATGACCGGGCGCCGACGCGCCGCATTTGGGGCCGTTGTAGAAGACCACGTAATCGGGAAGTTGTTCAGCCAGCGCGAGCATGTCGCCCGTTTTTTTACGGATACGTTGCGGCACATGCGAATGGAGTGGGATTGTGATGTGATTTCTGAGGATGGGAAACGGATTACAGAGGATACTGTATTTTTCCATAAACCGGATTCCCTTTTGTTGGGCGGGACGGTTGGCTTCACAAAGGAAACAGGGACGCTTTTCAATCGCTTCTTTGCTTATTGCCGCTGCGGTAGAAACCATCCGCGCCGGATTGAACTGTAGTTTTACGTGGTAATCGCTACCCCATGTAACCGTTCTCTCCCGCAGATTATCCAACTGTAAAACGCCGTCTTTTAACTGCTCCCAATCTTTCTGCTGTACAGAAAACAAATGACTTATTTCCGCCTGAAGATACATTCTGCTACCGGTTTTTTATGAAAGCAAAGATAAGGATATTTTCTTTTACTCTATATCATTTGGTTATCACCTTTTTTTGTACCTTTACGCAGTCAATAACAGACCGCCGGAATCAAGGCCGGAATAATAAGTATCTACTTGGCAATGAATATTTCGAATCACATCTTTTTCTGCCTGTTCGTTCTTTTCCTTTTCTCCTGTGCGCAGGGTGCGGAAAAGAAGGGGCAAGCGATGGGCAGAGTGAAGGCGGAGCCGGAAGCCGTTTGGGCGGACAGCGTACAAGATACCCTTTCGGGAAAGGAGGATTTCGATCAGTTTATTCGCCAGTTCAGCACCCAGGAATCTTTCCAACTTGAGCGGGTCAAGTTTCCGATCAGCGTGATCATCCCCGATACCGGACATGAAGGAATGGCCCCCATAGAGGAGACAATAGGACGATATGAATGGGAACCGCTCGACCTCACCTATGACAGCTCTTACCTGACACGCCCTTACGACCAGTATTACCAGGGTGTGCGTTACGGAAAAGATACTGCCGTGGTGGAAATCCGCGGGATCAACAACGGCATTTACGCCGATTACTACTTTACCTTGATAGAAAAGAAATGGTATTTGGTGACGTTTTATGAAGCGTCATTTTAACATCTCATCCCCAAAACTGAGCGGTAACAGATCTTTTGCACTCTTGAGCACGTAAACGGCTTCGTTACCGTACATCAATATTTTCATAGGCGCGTTGAAGCGGTTTTCCGTTTCCAGCAGTACCTGCCGGCAACCGCCGCAGGGCGTAATAGCATCATCGGTAAACCGGCCGTTATGCCAGGCGGCCACGGCGATGGCCTCGATTCTTTGACCGGGACGGGTGGCGTTGGCAAAGAAAACCGTTACCCTTTCGGCGCATAATCCCGACGGATAAGCGGCATTTTCCTGATTGTTGCCGGAGATAATTTCCCCGTTTTCCAAAAGGACTGCCGCGCCCACTTTGAACCCAGAATAGGGTGCGTATGAATTTATTGTGGCCTCTTTTGCCGCTTCAATCAAATTTTTTTCCGTTTCCGAGCATTCCCCTAACGGATAAACAGCTATCTTTGTGGTTAAATTAATTTCTCTCATCTATGATTATTTTAATTATCTCATCATCTCATTAAAATGGTCTACATGCTCAATCATCGTACATTGCAAAGATTACGTCGCAAATATAGATATATTTCATCGCTCTTTATCGTTTTTTCCTTTTTATTTGTCCCTGCCCGCCTGTCGGGACAGGCCGGAACGGGAATGTATGAGAATTATATCCGCAAATACAGCGACCTGGCAATTGAACAGATGGAGAAATACAAGATACCCGCATCCGTTACGCTGGCGCAGGGCATTTTGGAATCGGGAGCGGGAATGAGCGACCTGTCCCGCCGTTCAAACAACCATTTCGGGATCAAATGCCGTCGCGAATGGACCGGGGCAACGGTATATGTTGCCGATGATACGCCCAACGATTGTTTCAGGAAGTATAACAGCGTAGAGGATTCTTATCAGGATCACGCTGAGTTTCTTGCTTACGGCAGCCGTTACAGCGTTTTATTCGACCTCTCCGCCACCGACTATAAGGGATGGGCAAGGGGATTGCAACGATTGGGTTATGCCACCGACAGGGCGTATGCCAACAAGCTGATAAAGCTGATAGAAGACTACGAACTGTACCGTTTCGACGATAAAAAATACCGCAAAGGGGTTAGTAGCCGGGAGCGGGATGAGCAACGGAAAAGAGAGGCGGCGCAGGTGAATTGGACGCATCAGCCCTATATTACGCACGGTTTGGTATATGTGATTGCCGTCAATGGCGATACGTTCGGCAATATTGCGCGGGAATTTGGGTTTGAGGAAAAAGACCTCTTGAAATTCAACGAAGTACCCGAAGACTTTCCCCTGAGCGAAGGCGATATTGTCTATTTCCGGAAAAAGAAAGCGCGCGCCGATAAGCCGTATGAGTTTCATACCGTAGAAGTGGGAGAATCCATGCACAGTATCTCACAAAAATATGGCATTCAGCTCCGCAATCTTTACCGGCTCAACAAAAAAAGCTATGAATACGTTCCCGAAGAAGACGATGTGCTGAAATTAAGGTGATTTTTAAAGCGGAAAACTAAAAAAAAGCGCTTCGCACGATAAGTAAACACGACAAGTAAATTAGAATAACAACTGAATATGCAATACAACACACAACTGAAAAAGTTGGCGCTACCGGAATACGGGCGCAATATCCAGAACATGGTGGATCACTGCGTAGCCATTAAAGACGGCGAAGAGCGCAAAAAATGCGCTTACACCGTTATTGATATTATGGGAAGTATGTTCCCTCATCTTCGCGACGTCAACAACTTCAAACATATCCTTTGGGATCATCTGGCCATTATGTCGGATTTTAAACTCGATATTGAATATCCTTACGAAGTGATCACGAGGGAAGAATTGAATACACCCCCGGGGCGTCTTGATTACAGCCGCCCCACAATGCAGTACCGCCACTACGGCAAAATCATGGAAAGAATGATCAGGATCGCCTCCAAAATGGAGGACAGCGACAGGAAAAACTACTTAGTGAAGTTGTTGCTCAGCCAAATGAAGCGTTCTTATTCACAGTGGAACAAGGAAGCGGACGACCAGAAAATCTTTCACGACCTGCATGCATTGTCGGAAGGTGAAATAAAGATCAACGCCGAGGAGTATGTAATCCCTGAGATGAAGGTAAATGTCAACAGGGATAAATTGAAAAATATCAAGTATCAACGTAAAAAATAACGGAGAGTGATTTCCAAAAAAGAGATTCTTCAGGTTGGATGTACGCAGAAACCATACGGAATAAAGGGTGAAATTGTCATCCGGTTCCGGAAGGCCGAGTATGCCGATATGGAAACGGAATATTATTTTCTGGAAATAGAGGGTATTCCCGTGCCCTTTTTTATAGAGGAGTTCACTTATTCGACCGATGTAACCGCACGGGTGAAGTTTGAAGGCGTAGACGATGAGATAGCGGCGGCGCGATATGTCAACAGCCCTGTTTTTCTTTCGCGCGAATTGGCGAAACCTCCGGCGGAACAAACGGAAGCCGACTGGGATTACTTTACGGGTTTCACCGTTATCGACCGGCACGGGAAAGAGCTTGGCGTTATAGAGGAAGTTGACGATTCCACCATAAACGTGCTCTTTGTTGTGAGAAACGACGGGAAAGAATACCTGATTCCGGCCACGGAAGATTTTATAACTGCCATTGATGAGAAGAACAGCCTGCTTGAGATGTATCTCCCGGAGGGGCTGATTGAAGAATGAACCCGGCATGATGAAATAATGAAAAAACGAAATATCGCCATTTTAGGCTCTACCGGTTCAATAGGAACGCAGGCGTTGGAGGTTATCTCCCGTCATCACGACCGGTTTGAGGCGTATGCTTTGGTCGCCAACAACCGGGTTGAGGCGCTTATTGAGCAGGCGCGGGCTTATCTCCCCGAAGTGGTGGTCATTGCCAACGAATCGAAATACGAACAGTTGAAACTTGCGCTGCACAACCTGCCCATCAAGGTGTGGTGTGGGAGCGAAGCCATTGAGGAGGTGGTGCAGGACGAACAGGTAGATATGGCGCTTACGGCTATGGTGGGTTTTTCGGGTTTGAAACCCACAATGAGCGCTATCCGCGCCGGGAAAGCCATCGCATTAGCCAATAAGGAGACGTTGGTGGTGGCCGGCGAGTTGATTACTTCGCTTGCCCTGAAACATAAAACGCCCATTTTGCCGGTCGACTCGGAGCACTCCGCCATCTTTCAGTGTTTGAACGGCGAAGGGAATAATAAGATCGAAAAAATATTTCTTACCGCTTCGGGAGGCCCTTTCCGTACTTTTCCGAAAGAAAAGCTGCACCATGTAACCCGGAAGGAGGCGTTGGCCCATCCCAACTGGAA
>JAISZV010000225.1 GCA_031284475.1 Proteiniphilum sp.
GGGCTGCTTTGGTGGCGGTTTCTTACCCCGATGCCGAGGATATTTTGGTTCCGGTTACGCAGGCGGGCGGATCCATCGTCCCGGTGTTTCAAGAGGGTTGGGAAGACTACGATGGCGACATCTCATTGAGCGGATGGACGATACAAAAGGACGACACATCGTCGATTACTTGGGGGCTAACCGATTATTGGGGAGGCTGGTATGGCGATCTTGCCCCCACAAGTGGCAAATATATGGCACTCATCGAATACGAAGAATCTGCTGGTGGTATCCTGCCACAAGATCAATGGCTGATTTCGCCCGCTTTTACGGTAAAGAATCACAATTCCTTCTATTTTGATTACGCCCACGCACCCATCTGGATGTATTACGGTCCTATCGACTTGGAATTCGACAATCCGATGATTACGCTGAAAGCCAAAATATCGGTGGATCACGGCGCCACTTGGACGGAATTGTTTGATGCCTTCGAAAACAACAAGGGCAGATACGACGACGATAATATCTTTGACTATCTGACTCCGATTTGGGAAACCATTACCGTTGATTTAACGGCTTACGCGGGGAAAACAGTGAAGATTGCCTTCCATAGCTTCGGCGTTTTTCCCGATTGCAATTTTATCGACAACGTGTCGGTGGGTATTCAGAAAGAATTTGCCAATCCTCCGGTAAGGAGTAGCGTCCAAAAGAATTTGGGACTTTCATTTTCCGGCAAGAACGGCATTTCGTTTGAGAAAAAAGCAGGGAAGACTGTCAAGAAATTCATTGATTGAGCGTTGAACCTTGAAAATTCATAGAAAGGGCGGACACGGCGATGTGTCCGCCCTTTTTCTTTGTGTTGGGTGTTTGGCGGTTTGGAAATTATCCCCCATTTTCCATTCTCCATTCTCCATTTTCCATTTTCCATTCTTCCGTGCTAAAAGAGTGGACGTTTAGGCTCAAAGATTAAAATTCTTCACTAAAAGCCTAAAAATTCATGCTCAATTCTTAAAAATCCATGCTCGGAGAGTGAACATCCACGCTCAAAACTTAAAATTATTCACTAAAAGCCTAAAATTCCACGCTAATAACTTAAAATTCCATGCTAAAAGAGTGAACGTCCATGCTCAGAGCTTAAAATTCCACGCTCGGAGAGTAAACGTCCACGCTCAGAGCCTAAAATTCCATGCCAGGAGAGTCAATTTACACAATTTTGGCTTCAATTGCCAATTCTACTGCCACGATCATGCCACTGTCAGCCGGAACTACCGCATAAAAAAATAACTCCTTTTGAGAGTGGCGAGCCTGTGCAAGTAAAACCATGAAAGTAAACCGGACTTTAAACCCTTTACATCTGCGCCTCTGTAACAATCTGGCCGTCGAACAGATTGACGATGCGGTGCGCAAACGAAGCGTCGTGCTGCGAGTGGGTTACCATCACAATGGTGGTTCCTTCCCTGTTCAATTCGGTAAGCAGGTCCATCACATCCTTCCCGTTTTTGGAGTCTAAGTTCCCGGTCGGTTCGTCGGCAAGGATCAGTTTGGGGTTGGCAATCACTGCGCGGGCAATGGCTACGCGTTGCTGTTGTCCGCCCGAAAGCTGGTTAGGGAAATGTCCCGCGCGGTGGCTGATACTCATGCGGCGAAGCGCTTCTTCTACCCGCCTCTTGCGTTCGGACGGCTTTACTTTGAGATAGATGAGCGGCAGTTCCACGTTTTCATATACGGTCATCTCTTCGATCAGGTTGAAACTCTGGAACACGAAGCCTATTTTTCCCTTGCGCGCCTGCGTGCGTTCTTTTTCTTTCAGGTGGCCTACCTCTTTGCTATCGAGGTAATATTCGCCCGAGGTAGGATTGTCTAATAGCCCGAGAATGTTGAGCAGGGTAGATTTACCGCAACCCGAAGGCCCCATAACCGCCACAAATTCGCCCTCTTTCACCTCCATTGAAATGTTGTTCAATGCGATAGTTTCCACTTCTTCCGTACGGAATACTTTTTTTAAATCATAAATCTTAATCATAATTGTAAGTGTAAATCGTTAATTTTATTATAGTTGAGAATAGAATATCTTTTGTTTGCCGCCACATTGGTAAATTACCGCGTTAAATTACTCCTTTTTCAACGCATTGACGGGATTTTGGTGCAAAGCCCATAAATTTACTCCTGACGTAGCCAGAATGGCGGCGATGCATTGAAAGAATACGGGAAACGCAAATATCGTCCAATCCAAAGAAATCCGGTTGGCGTATTCGTTCAGGAGGTTCTGCCCTATATAATAGATAACGGGCGCGGCTACTACTCCGGCAATGGCAATCCATTTGACAATATCGCCCGTTAACAGAGCGAATATAGCCCGCGAGCCGGCGCCGTTGATCCTGCGGACGCCTATCTCCTTTGTCCTGCGGATGGTGGTATATAAATGTATAGCGACCAATCCCAGCAAAGCAATAAATATGGAAAGCAACGATGCGATGGTAATTACCTTTGAAATGGTTGTGAATGCGCTGAACTTTTCGGTATAAATATCTTCGCTCCAGACTGGATTGATGATAAAATCGGGATCGAACCGGCGCAATGCTTCCGATGTTTTTTCCATCGCTTGCCGCCGGTCTGTTCCTTCCCTGAAACGAATGGAGAGAAAAACAGGCGTGCTTACTCTGCTGAGAACGAGCGGTTGTATTTTATTGACCGGGTTGTCGTAATAAAAATCTTTCACTACGCCTATTATTTCGGCAGGGCCTTGATAATTTACCACTTCTCCGGTGGCGGGGAGGGATAACCCCAGCATCTTGACGGCCGTTTCGTTTAAAATGATCTGACGGATGCTGTCGGGGGCATTCTCTTTGAAAGGGGCGCCTTCTATCAATTCTACTTCCATCAGTTCGCACATGCCCGCCATGATGCGGTACTCATAGATGCTGTATTGGCCCTCTTTGTTGTCGGGCAGGCTGATACCCTGGCCGCTGCATCCGCCTCCGAAAAGATGGTGCGAACCGCTCGCCTGCTTTATCTCAGGAATGGAAAGCAATTCCTGTTTAACAGCATCGTAACTTTTACCGATTGTATTGTTCAATGTTATGCTCATCACATTTTCGGGATTGTATCCGATGGGAATATTTTTCAGAAAATCGGTTTGCCGGTCGATGATCATTATAAATGCCACAAGCACAATGGTGATGACGGACTGAAAAACCACTACGACAACGGTGAGCCTGCGCTTTGAAAAGCGTAGCCGCTTACCCAGGATGTCGAGCGGGCTGAAACGGCTCAGATACAGCGCGGGATAAAAAGCCGAGCAAACAACGGTCACGACGAAAAGCCCTATGGCGCATAAGATAAACAGGGGATTCCATAATTGAGCGGGATCGATCTGTTTGTTGATCAACGCGCAAAAGTAGGGCGTGAATATAGCCGTAAGGATAAAACCCATGATAAACGCAATCAATACGATACCCGATACTTCGGAAAAGAACTGGCGGATAATGTCCCCGATAGAGGCGCCGTTGGTTTTACGGATACCGATTTCCTTCATGCGGGTTTCGCCCTGGGCCATAAAAAGGTTGATGAAGTTGCTGACGGCAAGAAGTAATATAAACAGCGCAAGCCCCGAAAGAAGCATGACAAAACGGATATTGCTTTGTTTTCCGAAACCGAAATTGTTTGCTTCGGAATGAAAATAAATATCGGTTAATTTTTCGGTCTTCCCGTACGCTTTCCCGTTAAAATGCTCGGCAAAAGGTTTTATGATGGATGTGTATTCTTCTTCGATGGCGGTTCGGGTAACGGCGAGGGGAGCATCGGACTTAATCAGGTAATAAGTCTGAAATTCAAGTCCCTGGAGCTGATTCAGGACGTTTAATGATTGCATATTGGCCAATGCGTCGAACGAGAAATGGGTGTTTGCGGGAAGTTTTTCCACAACGGCCGAAACGGTATACTCCTGTTCGCCTATTTTTACGGTTTGATTTACGGCGCTGTGGCTGCCGCCGAAAATTATACCGGCCTGACAGCGGGTCAACACAATTGAGTTTGGATCGGCAAATGCCGTCCGGGCGTCTCCCTCCACAAACTTCATTTGAAAGACCTTAAAAAATTGGGGGTCTGCATACAGGAGGTCGAGATTCTGAAAGCGTTCGGTATTGTAGATTAGTTCGGCTTCTTGCCGCTCTCCTCCGTGAAATTGTACGGCCGCTTCCACTCCGGGTATTTTTTCGGGTAGTTCCGTATAGGCTTTGCGAAGGTTAATGGTATAATGATTCACCGCATCTTTGTCTTCCAATACCGTTGCTAAACGCACAATACGGTTGTTGTTCGCAAAATGCCTGTCGTAACTCAATTCGTTCACCACAAACAGGATGAGCATAATGGAGATGGCAAGCCCGATCGCCAGGCCGGTAATATTTACCCATAAGAAAAAACGGGTGCGTTTGTATGATCTTACTATATTCATGTTATGCTAAATTAAGTTGTTTATTTTTCGGTTTATTCTGTTTTCAGCGAATCCACCGGATTGGCAATTGCAGCCTTGTAGCTTTGCCAACTTACGGTTACTCCCGATATAAGCAACACAAGAAGCCCGGAGCCGGGTAAAAGCCACCAGGGAACCGGCGCTTTGTAGGCAAACCGCTCCATCCAGTTGTTGATAACCAAAAGAATTATGGGGATTGCTACCGGAAAGGAGACCAGTAACAGGCGAAGCATATTCCGGTTCAGTAATTGCAGAATCTCTTTTTCGGTAGCTCCGTTGATTTTACGGATAGCGATCTCTTTTGTCTTGTAACGGGTATTAAACAAAACCAACCCATATACGCCCATCATGGCGATAAGGACGGAAATAAGGCCGAACGCGCTGATCAGGTTGCCCGTATTGACCTCGTTTTTATATAACTCGTTCATCGAATCGTCCAGAAACCTCAGATCGAACGGTTTGTCGGTGAATTTTTTCCATGTCTGTTCTATCTGTGCGATATTTGCCGGCAGGTTGTTACCGGAAAGTTTTACATAGAGGAAGTTGTAATTCTGTTTGTTGGGAAAAACAACAAATGCCATCGGCTTTATAGGTTCGTGCAGCGATTCAAAATTGATGTTTTCCACCACCCCTACAATATCCGCCGGGCTGAACCCCTCAAATTCCTTTCCGATAATATCTTCCGTGAGATCATTCTTTTTCATAAATTCTTGGTTGAAGATGATTTTTTCACGGTCGGCTTCTTGCGGAAAATTATTTCCAGAGGCGATTTTTACGCCGAAGAAATCGAGGAAATTAGCTGTAACAGGCCAGACGGTGAAAAAATCGATTGGTTTTCCTTCAAAATTCCTGCTCCAACTCATGCCGACCTTGCCGGGCAGGTTCCATGACAGGGTATAATCTGTGGCGGAAGCGTTTTGTTTCAGTTCGTTCCCGAATAACTCCGCATCGATCGCCGTATTCGCTAAATTCATATATGCGATGTTTTCCTTCTCGAAGCCCCACGAATAGTTTTGCATATAATCGTTTTGCAACTTTATCATCCCTGAGATACAGATCAACGCGATGGAGGCCGTAAACTGGAAGAAGATCAGGAAATTCCGCAGGATCACGCCTTTGGGGGAAAGAGAAAAAGAACCTTTCACGGCAAACGCTTCGTTGAACGAGGTGATGTAAACGGCCGGGTAAATGCCGATTAATACCGAAACGAAGAAAACCGCCGGTAACGTAACCGCAATAATCTGCCGGTTGCCGGTAATGGATAAATCGGCGACAAAATTAGCCGCCAACGCCGAACTTTTGAGAAAGTACAGGCAAATTAAGGATAGGGCCAGCGCAATGACGGTGAACAGCGCGGCTTCTGCTGCGATAGCCATCCGGAGCCGGACAGGGCTTATCCCGAAAATTTTATGGATATTGACGTTTTTTATCCTGGCCGGCGCCATGGAAACGGCAAAATTGATGTAATTGATAAAAGCGACCAGCAAAAGGATGATTCCGATAGCCGACAATGACAATGTCATATTTATCCGTTTGTTATCTCCGTGGAGATAGAGGTCTTTCTGTGCCTGAAGTTGGAGTTCCACTTTATTTTCAGGATGTTCGCTATACAACCGGAACACTTCTTCCCCTACTACATCGACGCTGTTCATCTTATCCGTAACGCTGTTCACGTTGCTGGGATCGATTAAGAAATAACCGTCGTAATTCCAGTTATTGGGCGTATTGGGCGGCATATAGGTATAAATGCCGTTTAAGAGGCTACAGTTTTCGGGGAAATCCTTATAAACCGCCGTGACGGTGAGTATGCTGTCGCGCACATGCATCATCTGCCCCAAAGGGTTGGTTTCGCCGAAAAGTTGCCGGGCGGTTTCTTCGGAGATTAACGCTTTGCCTCTCCCATCAAAGATCTTTTCAATGCTGCCGGAAAGGATTTCGGGCGTGAAAACATCAAAAAATCCCGGAGTAGCCTCTATGAGCGGAGAGGCGTGTTCTCTTTTTATGCCGTTTGTTTCTACGGAAATTTCGGCCGTCTGGTTCTGCTGCAATAAACAGTACGATTTTATCTCCGGTATTTTTTCCTGTATCTCTTTTGCCAGGCTTTGATTAATGGACCAGTAGGTGTTGCCGTTAGCGTGGTGGTAACGGCTGAAACGGTATATTTCATCGGACTTCTCAAAGTTTTTATTGTAACTGAAGTCGTAACTTACCTGAATCGCGATCACAAGAAAAGCGGTAAAAGCTACGGTAAATCCTACGATATTGAATAAAAACACCGCTTTTGAGGATCTTACATACTGTTTTAAATTATTTATTACCAGTTTCATTTGTATTATTGTTTTATTACTTACTAAATGTAATACCAACTGATAAACCTTTAAAAGGTTTCATTTGTATTATTGCTGTTTTATTACTTCAAAATCAATTCTTCCGCGGTGCCGAATGTCTCGTAGCTGGACGTAATCACTTTTTCGCCCGGTTCGAGCCCGCTTGTTACTTCGTAATAGTTGGGGTTTTGCCGCCCGACGGCGATCTTGCGTTTCACGGCTTTGTCTCCGTTCCGGGTAACGACAAATATCCATTGTCCGCCGGTAGTCTGATAGAATGGCCCGCG
>JAISZV010000329.1 GCA_031284475.1 Proteiniphilum sp.
TGCGGGATGCATGTAATTATCTTTCCACCCAAAGCACCCTCGGTTTTGATACGGAAACCAAACCTGCATTCATACGGGGGCAGGTACATAAAGTGGCGCTTATGCAGCTTTCTACGGAAGAGAAGTGTTATCTGTTCCGCTTGAACCGGATCGGTTATCCCGATGAACTGGAAGCGCTTATGAGCGACCGCGGGATTAAAAAGATAGGGCTTTCGTTGCGTGACGATTTTGCCGCTATCAGGAAACGTTCCGTCCGGAACCCGGAGAATTTTATAGACCTGCAAGGGTTCGTGGATAAATTCGGCATAGAAGACAACAGCCTGCAAAAAATTTATGCTATTCTTTTCGGCATAAAGATATCCAAGAACCAGCGCATTTCTAATTGGGAAGCAGCAACGCTTACCCCTGCACAGCAGTCCTACGCGGCAATCGACGCTTGGGCGTGCCTTCGTATTTATAACCATTTAACCCGGACAGGCAGATGAAACCATACAAAGAGATACAGTTGCGCCCCGGAAAGGAGTCGTCGCTGCAACGGTTTCATCCGTGGGTCTTTTCAGGCGCCATCGCCCGTAAGCAGGAAGATCCGGCCGAAGGAGAGACGGTGCGCGTACTGGCTGCCGGCGGGGCTTTTCTGGGAGTAGGGCATTTCCAGACCGGCAGTATTGCAGTACGCATCATGTCATTTCTCGATGAGCCTGTAGATGCCGCTTTTTACGAAAGAAGCCTGGCCGAGGCCTACAAGATGCGCTTAGCGCTGAATCTTGCAAGGCCTGATAATACTATCTTCAGGTTAGTGCATGGAGAGGGCGATTATTTGCCGGGGTTAATTGTTGATATATACGGCGATACGGCCGTCATACAAGCCCACTCGGTAGGAATCCACAAGGATATGGAATTGATTACGGATGCATTGAAACGTATCCTTTCTCCCGGTTCCGTGAAACATATCTTTTATAAGCCGGAGGGGACATTGCCTTATAATGCCGGTATATTTCCCGAAAACAGCTATCTTTCAGGCGGCAGCGACGCCAATGAAATAGCGGTAGAGAACGGATTGAGTTTTCGTATCGACTGGTTGAAGGGACAGAAGACCGGATTTTTCGTCGACCAGCGTGAAAATCGCGCGTTGTTGGAACAATACGCCCGGAACCGCCATGTGTTGAATATGTTCTGTTATACCGGAGGTTTTTCGGTATATGCCCTGCGGGGAGGCGCCGCTTCTGTAGAGTCGGTGGATAGTTCTGCGAAAGCGGTTTCCATTACCGGCCAGAATGTAGCGCTCAATTTTGGCGATGATTCCCGCCACAGCTCCTGTGCGGAAGACGCTTTCAAATTCCTGAAAAAACTTCCTTGCGGGGAGAAAGACCTTATTATTCTCGACCCGCCGGCTTTTGCCAAACACCGTGGCGCGGTCAACAACGCCTTGCAGGGTTACAAGAAGCTGAATCATTCCGCTTTGGAGAAGATCGCACCGGGCGGACTCATCTTCACCTTCTCCTGCTCCCAGGCGATTTCCGCAGAGCAGTTCCGGCTGGCGGTTTTCAGCGCGGCGGCCATATCGGGGCGGAAAGTGCGTATTTTGCATCAGCTTACACAACCGGCCGACCACCCTATCAATATTTACCATCCCGAAGGCGAATACCTGAAAGGATTGGCGCTTCAGGTAGAATAGACGCTTTTGGCGATAGCGCGCTTCGCACGGCAAGGGATAGATGATAGCGCCTTCGGCCGTAGTATACTTCGCACGATATACGGATAGATAAAGGGTAAAGGGTGGAAAATGCGTTTAAATCTGTTTAAAACTCCCGCTTTTGACCGGGACTTGGTTAAATTACATAAAATATCTGATTTTTGCGCCCGGGAAGTATGTTTTATAACACAAAAACGCCTATATTTGCATCGTGTTTTTCATGGTATTAGATTTAAGGTTAACAATGAAGATTGGTTGTCGTGAGACAACCTTTCCTTTTTTTATAGACTTCCGTATATACGTTTTACCTGAAATGTATATACGTTTTTCCCGGAGGGTAAGACACGTTTTGTATTATCCTAAATAGGTTGACTATCTTTAGTTCTTACACCTAATAAAAGTTGACTCTGTTTATAACTTATAACTACTATTTGTTTACTTGTTATCCCTGGAGTCAGTTTACTCTCACATTTCCCCGAAACATTTAGACAGCAGCAATTTTTTATTGCTTTTTGTTGAGTTTTTTACGTACCAAAGAACGAAATACATATCAAAGAGGCAAAGAACAAATAAAATAAATCCAAATAACCCATTTATTATAATTTGGCAGATAATTAGAAAAAACCTGCCGGGTAATTATAAATACAAAAACCTGTAATAGTACCAATAGAAGCTGTTCCTGTAATAATTAGAATTTCTTTAATAGGCCGGCCACTTATAAATTACCGGCCGTTTCACAAAATATAAACCTGTTGCGTGAGCGAAATGACGACATTATTGTTATTTTTGTGATGAAATTGTTTTGTCATAAATACTCCATGCACCGAAATATAAAAGTGAAATAATCAGATGGATTTTAGGACAATTGTAGATATCCCCGTATCGGATGTACGGATAGGCCATTCCACCCGGATGATGCTTTTCGGTTCCTGCTTTTCTGAAAATATAGGCAGAAAGCTTCTGCAATTCAAATTTCAGGTGGATCCGAATCCGTTCGGTATTCTTTACAATCCCTTTTCCGTTTCCGCTGCCGTGCGGAGGCTGTTGTCCGCAACTCCCTTTTCGGAAGCAGATATCGTATTCGGCAATGGGTTGTATCATAGCATGATGCATCATGGGAGTTTTTCGGATCCCGATCCGTCGGCCTGTCTGCAAAAAATAACGGAACGCTTTGAAAAGGCGGCGTCAATGATCCGGGAAACAGATCTGTGGCTGATTACTTTCGGTTCGGCTTATGCGTATGAATGGAAGGAGACAGGCCGGATTGCAGGCAACTGCCACAAATTGCCTGACGGGGCGTTCCGCCGGTTCCGTTTGACGGTTGAGGATATAACGGAGGAGTGGAGCGGCCTGATCGAAACGTTGCGGGCTACTCGTCCCGCTACCAAGCTGCTGTTTACCGTCAGTCCCGTCCGCCACTGGAAAGAGGGAGCGCATGAAAATCAGCTCAGTAAGTCGGCGCTTCATTTGGCGATAGATAATTTACAACAGCTTTTCCCGGAAAATGTGCGTTATTTCCCCGCCTATGAGGTGATGATGGACGAACTGCGCGATTACAGGTTTTATGACGATGATATGATGCATCCGTCCTCTTTCGCGGCAGACTATATCTGGCAACTTTTCGGCGATACATTCTTTTCGGACGGGACAAAGAAGATCAATGACGAGTGGGAGCGGATCAGAAAGGCGATGGAACACCGTCCGCTCTATCCCGGAACGGGAACGCACGACGCATTCGTAAAGGATACGTTACGGAAATTGGAGCGTTTTACCGAAAAATATCCTGAGATTTCGTGCGACGAGGAGAAACGTATGTGGTTAGGCGAGTGATTGAAATAAAGTACCGGCGCTTGGTTCTAACGCCTTTTAAGAGACAAACATGAACTATTTCGCCGCAAGCGGACGGGGTATCGGCAAGGAGTAATTTTTATGAAGCTGCATCAAAATAGAAAGCAGGCTTTTGAGAATTGAATATTTGGAATTGTTCTCCGATAAGGAGTACGAATGCAAAGAGGGTGAAATCACATTGTGCTACACCCTCATCATCAGCAAGGAATAATTTTTGTTTCCTGCCGCTTGCGGTAGAAAATTAAACCCAAAGAAATTAAAACTCAAGTGTATCAGCACATTTTTCAGCACATTTTTTTGAACGGACAAAAACGTTCCGGAACGCTTTATTCTATTAAAATATGCAATACAGTATTCAACAGATAGCGTTTATATTAGGTATTCCGGACAGTAAGTTGCAATCCGGTAAAATAACCATCCTGCTTACCGATAGCCGCAAGTTGACGCTACCGGAAGAGACGCTTTTTTTTGCTATAGAAACTAAAAATAACGACGCCCATCTTTTTGTAAGAGAGTTGTATGAAAAAGGCGTGCGCAATTTTGTGGTATCTAAGCTCTTCCCGGAATGGGAGGAGCTTGCCTGCGCCAATTTTCTGAAGGTGAAGAATACCTTGCCGGCATTGCATAAGATTGCTGCTTATCATCGAAAAAAATTCAATATACCGGTCGTCGGAATTACCGGAAGCAATGGGAAAACCATTGTGAAAGAGTGGCTTTACCAGATACTTGAAAAGAATTATAACATTGTCCGTTCGCCCAGAAGTTATAATTCGCAGATCGGCGTACCGCTCTCAGTCTGGCAGTTAGACGATGAAACGGAACTGGGTATTTTTGAAGCGGGTATATCAACTCCGGATGAGATGGAAAAACTGGAACCGGTTATCAGTCCTACCATCGGGATATTGACTAAAATAGGAGAGGCACATCAGGAAAATTTCTCTTCTTTGCAGCAGAAAGTCATGGAGAAACTGTCGCTTTTCGTCAACTGCGACGTTTTCATTTTTGATGAAGATAATGAATTGGTTTCCCAATGTATCGATCAGATGGCGCTTTCCCAGAAGGCGTTTACCTGGTCGAGAAAAAACAGGGACGCTCATTTATACATCTCTGCCGTGAAAAAGGGAAGAGAAAATACGTTAATCAACTATTCGTTGCTGGACTTTGATTACTCTTTCACGATCCCTTTCACCGACGAAGCGTCCATTGAAAATGCCGTCAGTTGCCTTGCCGTGGCGCTCTATCTACACATTTCGCCCGCGGAGGTATCTTCCAGGATGGCCCTGCTTGAGCCGGTGGCCATGCGGCTGGATGTGCGTAAAGGGAAAGAGAATTGCATTATTATCAACGACGCTTATAATTCGGACGTCAATTCCATTAGAATTGCGCTCGATTTCCAGCAACAACGCAAAGTAGAACATTGTTTAAAAAAAACGCTGATCCTTTCGGATATCCTCCAGACAGGAATAAGGCCGGGATTGTTATATAAAAAGGTGGCGGAGATGGCTGAGCAAAGCGGAGTAGAAAGGATTATCGGCATAGGGCGGGACGTTGCGGCTCACCATGGCATGTTTTCAATGCCGGAGAAATCGTTTTATCAGACAACGGAAGAGTTTATCGCCTCAGGCGAATGGCGGAATTTCGATCATGAATTGATCTTGCTGAAAGGGGCGCGGAAATATCATTTCGAACAGATCAGCTTCCTTATAGAGGAACGTATTCATGAAACAATGCTGGAGGTTGACCTGGATGCGGTTGTGCATAATTTCAATTTTTACAAATCGCGCCTCCAGCCCGGTATGAAGTTGGTTTGCATGGTGAAAGCCAATGCGTATGGCACAGGAGCTGTGGAGATTGCCAAAACGCTTCAATACCACCGTTGCGATTACCTTGCGGTGGCTGTTGCCGAGGAGGGAATCCAACTCCGGAAAGAGGGTATCTCGTTACCCTTTATCGTGCTGAATCCGGAAGTGAATGGCTTTGAAGAACTTTTCTCTGCTGATCTCGAACCGGAGGTGTACAATTTCCGTATTCTGGAGGCTTTCGTTAAAGAAGCGGAACGCAGGGGGATTACCCAATATCCCATCCACCTGAAAATTGATACCGGCATGCACCGGCTGGGATTCCTGCCGGAACAGATACCGGAAATGATAACCCTGCTTAAAGGGCAAAAAGGACTGAAAGTCCATTCCGTATTCTCCCACCTGTCGGCCGGCGAGAGTTGGCATTTCGATGATTTTACCCACCGGCAGATGGATATATTCAGGCAGGTTGCAGAGGAAATCGGACAGGCATTTAATTATCCTGTGTATAAGCATATTCTCAACTCTGCCGGCATGGAACGTTTTCCCGATACGCAATGGGATATGGCCCGCCTGGGGATAGGGCTGTATGGTATAAGCGCAAGCGGCTTACCGGGGCTCAAAAATGTCTGTACATTGAAAACGACTATTTTGCAGATAAAGCAGGTTTCCTCGAACGAGACCATTGGTTATGGAAGGAAAGAAAAATTAAACCGCGACGCCCGCATCGCTACCATTCGGTTTGGTTATGCCGACGGATTAGACAGGCAATTCGGGAACCGGAACGGAAAAGCGCTTATTAACGGGCAATATGCCCCCATTGTGGGGAATGTTTGCATGGATCTTTGCATGGTGGATGTAACAGACATTAAGGCTGAGGAGGGAGATACGGTTATTCTGTTTGGAGAGGGCCTTTCTGTGATTGAGCTTGCGGAAAGTATCGGTACCATCCCTTATGAGATACTGACTTCCGTTTCTCCGCGCGTTAAGCGTGTTTATATCAAGGAATAGATTGATAGCCGCCGCCTTTGCGCAAAAGTTGTTTGTTAAACAGACAATTTGTGTAACTTTGTCTTTGCTAAGTAAGCTCATGAATATTTATATTTTCTTGCTTATCAGATATAAAGGCACAAAATATCAGCTTACTTGCTAAATTTTTAATAGCGTTTCTTAAACGGAACTCCGGTTCCTAATATCAACCGCCGGACAGGGCGCAAAATAAATGAAAAGATGAAAAATCAATTAATTTGGGCAGTTTCAATTCTTCTTCTTTTTTCTGCTTGCGGCAGAAAATCTGTTAGCAATACAAATGAAAGCCCTACTTCTTGCTACGAGAGTAAAGATTCTTTGTACACTCACAAAAATTTAACCATTTTCTTAATTCAAGGCGAAGATAAGTTATCGCGTAACTACCTGACGCTGGAAGAAGCAATGGAACAAAAGAAAATTACGCTGCACGAAACGGGGAGCGTAGGTGAATTGTCGGTTGATAATATTTCTTCCGATTATATTTTTATTATGGGGGGCGATATTGTGAAGGGTGGCCGTCAAGATCGTACTATTAGCGAAGATATTGTGCTGGCTTCCGGTGATAAAAATGTGCCGCTGAAGTCGTTTTGTGTGGAGCAAAGCCGTTGGGGAAGCCGGGGGTCGGAAAACGAAGCTGTTTTTTCTTCTTCTGAAAAAATGTTGAATAATAAGGCGCTAAAGGTTGCGGCGCGAACAGAAAAAAGACAAGACAAAGTATGGGAAGAGGTGGCCGAATATCAAGAAAAAGCGAGCGAAAAGGTAAATGCGGAAGTGAGAAGTAACACTTCGCCTACAAGTTTGCAGCTTACTTTGGAAGACGACAAGATAAAAGCCGGTATCGCTGAATATGTAGATGCTTTGCAGCCTGCTTTCGACGGCAAAGATGATGTGTTGGGTTTTGCTTTTTTCATTAACGGAAAAATTTCGACGGTGGAAACTTTTGGTAATGCTGCCCTGTTTAAGAAATTGCAGAAAAAATTATTAGAAGCAGCGGCGTCGGAAGCCTTTGAACATTATGATGAAAATCTGAAATTTGAAGCGCCGGCCTTGTCTATATTTAAGTCTTTTATGGAAACGGCAGAGAACGGCACAGAAACAAGCCGCCAAACTTCCGTCAATATGATGGAGTATAGCAAAAAAAACGATAGCAGTATTTTAATCCGCAGCATAAATACCGATGCGGGCAAAGCGGCTTTACGGATTACGGTTTACTCTACGGATGGATTATCTATTGACGAAAATAACAACGATTCGGACTATCAATACGGCGGCAGGCAACGCAATTGGCGGTAGTAATGTTCTTTGAGGCTACGCCTAAAACGAATAACTTTGCGGAATGAGTAAATACAGGCAGCAAAGTCATGTAGCCCGGAAGTGTGATTACCCCATTGCCTCCTGGGTCTGGCGTTCCGAATATCGCTTTCGTATCTTGACGGGCATTGTAAAAGATATGGAGGAACGAGGTTCGCAATTGGACAGACACAAAAAAACATTATAGGTTGATTTATGAATTTGATGTTGAATGATAAGGAAAAAACAGGAAAAGTAGACGAAGCGCAGATACAGGGAAACAGCATCCGGCATGACTGACGCAGTATGAGCCGGTTATGCCGGACGGTTTTTATTCTCCCTTGTACTGCTCTTCGTTCCCTTCGTATTTTTCTTTATAACACTCTTCGTCGAATGCCATTTCTATAATTAAGAAATGCGCTTCCTGTACTGCCGTAACCGTTATGTTTTCCTTCACAATCTCCAAAGCGTCCCGCATATTCATACGGATGCCGTTTACAGCGGCTTCTCCCTCAATCAGAACTAAATATGCCTGGCGGTCGCTTCCGACCTGAAATTCAATCTGCTTTCCTTTTGAGAGAATGGCGGCGTACATGTTGATGTCGGCGTGGATTTTTATGGGAGCGGCGTTCGTTGTGTTGTCATAAGAAGTGGCTATCGGAAGCCATTTGTCGAACCTGTCCTCCAACTTAAAGCGGTAATCGCCGTAATTGGGCTTGTAGCCTTTTTTGTCGGGGAAGATCCATATTTGCGCAAACCGGAGTTCGTCGTCCGTTTGGTTATATTCGCTGTGGGTTACTCCCGTTCCGGCGCTCATGTATTGCGATTGCCCGCGGGTAAGCGTGTGGGCGTTTCCCATGCTGTCGCGGTGCGAAAGCTCGCCTTTAATAACGTAAGATATGATTTCCATATCCTTGTGCGGGTGCGTGCCGAACCCTTCTCCTGCCTGTACGATATCGTCGTTCAATACGCGAAGCGCCCCGAAGCGTACATTGTCGGGATTGCAATATTCGGCAAAGGAAAAATGAAAATGGCTGTCCAGCCAGCCGTGCCGTCCCCGCCCCATCTTTTTACTGTCAACGTACCTAATCATAAAAACCTCCTTTTTAATTTACATTAGAAATCCACCTCCTTAGGAGGTGGTTATCTCCTTTTGGCTTTGCCTCAAAAAAAATTCTCTTGTATCTTATCTGACAGATAACATTTTACGAAGAAGAGAATCTAAAATAAAATTTGAGGGCTATGCCCGATTCATTATACCAAATCCACCTTCTTAAAAGATGGTAGTTTAATTTGTTCATACTTTTATCCCGGATTTCAAACCGTTTATTTTCAGCGCGCTATCCATCTTCTCCGGCGTTTTCATAATTGTTGTCCAAAGGTATATTGATGACAAAAGAAGCTGCCTCAAAACGAGGCAGCTCCCTTTTTTATTCAGTATTCGCTATAACCTTTTATTCAACGAAGAAGATAGCAACACGGTTCCAGTCGTTTTCTGCATAAGGCTGTTCGGTATCGCCCTTCCAGTCTATAGAGATACGATTGGTATTGATTCCATGATCCTTGGTCAATGCATCGGCAACCGCTCTTGCACGTTTTTCGGAAAGTGCAAAGTTGTATTTCGGAGTACCGGTTTGTTTGTCGGCATAAGCTACAATATTTACTTTCGCATTCGGATTAGCCTTCAGGTATTCAGCGGTGTTGTATACGCTAACTTGCTGACCCCTGTCGATCTTGGCCGAGTTGATGCGGAAGAATACTACGTTAGGAACGTAAACGCCTTCGGAAACAACAGTTGTCGGCCGAACTTCAGGACATTCCGGGCAAGATTCCGGTCTCAGTCTCAGTTTTTCGTTTTCTGCACGCAATCTGTTGATCTGGCTGTTCAGGTCGTTGATCAGGTTGTAATCCATCAGTTCGGCAGGAGTGAAATCCTGTTTTCCGCCAAGTCCGAATTTGATACCTGCAGCGCCCGTGAACATGCTGTCATATTCATAGGTACCGTTGGGGGCGCTTCTGTCGAAACTTTCCTGCGTTACTCTCCATCCCAATTCGAGGAAGAGGGCTACGCTCTTGGAAAGCTGGAAATTATTGATCAAACCCACATTGTAAGTCCCTGTCTGATTTTGCTTCTTGAACAAATCGCCGTTAGGATTCGGCTTTTTCCAATCTTTGTCCAGGCCGTACATGTAACCGATACCAAGATAAGGAATCAGGCTGTAAACCCTGTCGGGATTGTAGCTGCCCCATGCATTGGTGATGTTATACATCAAGTCCACATGTCCGCCTAACCAATTTTGTTCGGGATCAATTCCTGTGGCTACGTGTTGGATATTACCGCCGTCGATGACTACACGGGCTCCCCAGTTGGGAGAATTCCAGCGTCCGATCTCAATTTGTCCGTTCCATCCCAAACGATCGCCGAAACTTGCGTCGGCGTCATTTTCACCCTTGGTAAAATAAAGGTTGGTTCCACCGCCAAGACCAATATACCAATTATCACTTGCTTTGTTTTTCAGGTACACTGTACCGTGAGAAACGTTTTGTACTTCTTGTGCACTTATGCCGAAAGCAACAAGAGCAGAAAATAAAAGTAAACCAAACTTTTTCATAAATTTAAATTCTAATTAAACATTTTATTACAATAACTCGATATAATTTTTTTCATTCGTTGATGTATGTATTACACATTTAGTACAATTTTACCACCCCACGTATAACATCTCCATACAAAATAATGTTCGTCAAAGTAATTTTTTTCTTACTTCATTTCGCAAAGATAAAACTTAAATTTTATATATGCTCTATTTTGTGTAAAAAATCACCAAGAAATAGCATTATAGCGCTACTTATTACCCGCGTTTTTTTGTTTCGTTGATAATAGTTCCCGTTTTATCCCAGATAGGTTTTCAGTAGCTTGCTCCTGGAGTCTTGCCGGAGTCTCCTGATAGCCTTCTCCTTGATCTGGCGGACGCGTTCGCGCGTCAACTGGAATTTATCGCCAATCTCTTCGAGGGTCATCTCCTGGCATCCGATACCGAAAAACATTTTAATGATATCGCTTTCCCTCTCCGTCAGGGTTGAGAGCGCCCTGTCGATCTCCTTCTGGAGCGATTCGTTGATCAGCGTATGGTCTGCTACGGGAGCGTCATCGTTTACCAACACATCCAACAGGCTGTTGTCTTCTCCTTCCACAAAAGGAGCATCCATAGAGATATGGCGGCCCGACACTTTCAGGGAGTCCGTCACTTTTTCTACCGACAGATCCAGTTCCTGCGCCAATTCTTCGGCCGAAGGCCTCCGTTCATTCTCCTGTTCAAACTTTTGAAATGCTTTGCTGATTTTATTGAGTGATCCTACCTGGTTCAGCGGTAACCTGACTATTCTGGACTGTTCGGCCAATGCTTGCAAGATTGATTGACGGATCCACCAAACGGCATAACTAATGAATTTAAACCCCCTGGTTTCGTCAAATTTCTCGGCAGCCTTGATCAAGCCGAGATTGCCCTCGTTGATCAGGTCGGGCAAACTCAATCCCTGGTTCTGGTACTGCTTGGCTACCGATACCACAAACCGGAGATTGGCTCTGGTGAGTTTTTCCAGCGCCTGGCGGTCGCCCCTCTTGATGGCCTGCGCCAATTCTACCTCCTCTTCTACGGTGATCAGGTCTTCACGACCGATCTCCTGGAGGTATTTGTCCAGAGAAGCGCTTTCCCGGTTTGTGATTGATTTTGTAATCTTTAATTGTCTCATTTATGCTTGATCCTCCTAAATTATCTTGTCGTGAACATTTTCGTTAAGCCAAATGAGCAAAGCCAAACGTGTTTGAGCTTTGCCATAGCGAGAAAATGGCTAATGCAATTGAACTATTCGTTAAGCGGGAGCAGAAGTCAAACTTATTTGAATTATGCCGAGCACAGAAATAGCCTGATGCTATAGAATCTTTTCGGGGGTGCAAAAGTACAAAATATTTCCGATACCGGACAAATTAAACTAACTAATGAACCTCGTCAATAAACTATAACAAAGGAATCCGGTATAAAAACCAATTCCTTTGCATAAAACACGAATAACTACTTATTTGTTACTGAAAAAGTCGAGATTAACCTTTGTTAACCCGTACTTATCAGATGTTTGACAGATCAATCGCAATATATTGCGTTCTTCCGTTCGGATAAAAGCCCGCTACAAGCAGCACTTTGTCCTGACGGCTTCGGGTGGTTGCTACGATGTTCGTTACATCGCTTTCGCTATTAACGGGCGTATTGTTGATCCTCATAATGATGAATCCTTTGTTGATCCCCTCTTTCCTGAAAATCCCGCTACTCTCCACGCTTTCCACTTCAATACCGCTTGAAATACCCAAAGCTCTTTTCCTTTCATCCGGTATTTGTTTGAATGTGGCGCCCAGCGCGTTCACCGCATTTGCACTGCGCGTGATTTCCGTATTTCCCTCATTGTTTGTTAATTCAACGGTGAAAGAGCGGTTATTGCCGTTTCGTTCAACCGTTACGTTGACTTTTTCTCCCGGGCGGTATTTGGTCAACTGGCTCTGCAATTCGGCAAAATTGCGGATAGGCGCATTATTGATGGCCGTGATAACGTCTCCCTTCTGTATTCCGGCGGCTTTGGCGGCGCTCCGGTCGCTGAATCCTTCTACCTGTACGCCCTTTATTTGCGACAGTTCACGCGCTTTATCGGGATCCTGGCGCCTGATATTCTCGATATTAGGAACCTCGATTCCCAGCAGGGCGCGCTGTACGGTTCCGTATTCTTTGAGGTCGGCAGCGATTTTCCCCGCGATGGAGATGGGTACGGCGAAAGCGTACCCGGCAAAATTACCCGTCTCCGAGTATATCGCGGTATTAATTCCTACCAGCTCTCCGCGCGTATTGACCAATGCTCCCCCGCTGTTTCCCGGATTAACGGCCGCGTCTATCTGGATGAAGGATTGGATTCCCAGCCCGCCGCCCATTACATTGCCCCTGTTCTTGGCGCTTACGATACCGGCGGTAACGGTAGAGGTCAGGTTGAACGGATTGCCTACCGCCAATACCCATTCTCCTACCCGTAGCTCATCGGAATTGCCGAAAGTGAGATAGGGGAAATCATTCCCTTCTATTTTCAGCAGCGCGATATCGCTCATGCGGTCGGTTCCGGCCACTTTGGCTACAAACTCCCGGTTGTCGTTGAGGGTGACGGATACCTCATTGGCATTCTCCACCACGTGGTTGTTTGTGATGATATACCCGTCTTTAGAGATGATCACCCCTGACCCGAAACCAACCTGTTCGCGCGGTTGAGAAGGCATACTACGGTCGCCGAATCCGAAGAAGAAATCGAACGGATTGATATATTGCTGCTGGGTTACTGTTTTTGTCTTTACGTGCACTACCCCATCGACCGACTTGGAGGCGGCTTCCGTAAAATCGGGGTATCCGTCCGATGTGGTGAGGTTTGCGAGTACTACATTCTTGTCCTGTTCAAAGGAGTTGGCATAGGCGCTGACTTCCTCTGAAATCTTGCCTCTCGATGAGCCGGAAAACAACCTGTTCCCGTCGTTTTTGCTTATTACATTGTAACCCATTAAGGTGACAATTGAACTTACAATTGCCACCAATACGATCAGAATTACGTTTTTACTATTTCCTATGTTCATAATCTTTTTGTGTTGATGTTTGTCATTATACCTATATATCTATGCAACAAATATAATGAAAGCCAAAAGGCAGGCCAAACTTGTTTGAACTTGTCTGAGGCGTATCTTATATTCCACAAATATATGACAAATAACATGCAGATTTTTTACGGGTAGAATGGCTTTTAACACTTTTAACGCAAATAATGACCGATTAACCCGATTTAACCCTATTCGTTTCATTCAGAGTTATTTTTCACCTGACAGATTGTCCTGTAATTTGTCTTATTGCCTATCCTCTCGCTCTGTTCCTTCCGGCTGCATATCTTCTGAACCGGGTGTTGCTGAGCGGTTGAAAAATGTCGTAAAAGAGGAGGTTGATATGGTATTTCCCGGCATTGAAAAGGCGGCTGTTCAGCGTAATCACTCTCCACAGTACCGCGTACCTGGCCACGAAAAGCAATAAGGCAAAAGCCGGGAGTATGTAGTTTTTGCTAACTATCCCCAATGCAACGGCGCAAATCAGCAAGAGATAAAAAACATATTTTGATGATGTTTCCAGGCCGAATAAACGGAAAGAAAATCCTTTGTAATACTGCTTTGAACAGAGATACCCCGATTTCAATGCACGCCATGCGGAAAAGTGGTTCACGCTGCCGGTCTCCGTCATACTCTCCCCTGAAAGCGCCACGCCTGTCTTTTTCGGGGGGGCGATCCTGTTGACATAAACGTCATCTTCCCCTCCTTCCAAATTCAATATGGAGGAGTATCCTTTGTGTTTGAAAAATAACTCCTTTTTGTAAGCCAGGTTACGGCCTATCCCCATAAACGGTTTATGAAGGATGGCCATGGAGAGGAATTTTAAATGGTAAATGAGGTTGTCGTACAGCATAAATCCGCGCAAACCTGTCTTTTGGGGGATTTCTAACCGGCTAAAACCTAAGATCACCTCTTTTCCTTGTGTAAATTCTTTCCCAAATTCCTTGATCCAATGTTCGGAACAGGGCCTGCAATAGGCTTCGGTAAACAAGAGGAAATCATTTTTTGCCGCCTTGATACCCAATGTGAGCGCCAGTTTCTTTTCGTTGATACCGTCGGCCTCCATCGGCACATAGGTGTGGTAGAGCCGGGAATATTTCTGTTCGGCCGCTTTTAAAACCATGTCGGTATCATCGGTTGATCCCCTGTTCACCACAATCACTTCAAAATCGGGATAATCCTGTTCCATGATAAACGGCAGGTTTTGTTCTAACTCTTCGGCGCTGTTCTTTGAAGTAACAATTACCGAGATGGCGGGCAGCGCTTCATCGGGAACCGCTATTTCTTCTCTCTTTTTCAGGTAGCTGTAGGGCTGTTTATAAAAGAAGAGGTAAAAAAAGAGCTGTATCAGGAAGCAAAGCAGCAGCGCGCCTCCCAGCATCCATTCCATCAGGGTGAGTTGGTTGAGTATCATAATTTAAAAC
>JAISZV010000331.1 GCA_031284475.1 Proteiniphilum sp.
CCAGAAAAGTTCCGTAGATGGGGAGATGCGATTGCTGTTGCAGGAAACCGGCAAGATCGGTATAAAATACCTTTACGCGGGCGATGGCCCCCATAGTAGCTTGTACGGTTTTAGGATTAAAAATATCCACCGTGTCGTGCGAGCAGATGATATGTTCAATACCAAACCAGTCTGCAATGCGCACAATAGCGCCCATATTCCCCGGATCCTGAACGCCGTCGAGTACGAGGCATAATTGGTTGTCGTGATCAATTTTTTCAATTTCCTGCGGCGGGCGATAGAAGACAGCGATCATTTGCGGCGCCGTTTTCAGGAAGGAAGCCTTTTTTAGTTCGGTTTCATTTGCTGTGATAATTTCATCTGCCTTTACATCGGGACAGGCTGATAATACTGAAGGCGACGCCGCGATAAGTTGGCAGCGGCAGGCGGCCAGCAGGTCGAGAACCAGTTTTGTACCTTCAGCGACGAAGGTATTGTGTTCGTTGCGGAATTTTTTCTCGTTTAACGACCTTATATATTTTATTTTGTTTTTACTTAAACTCATTCTATTCGTTCACTGCGTTCGCGTTGTTCGCATCGCTGTTGCCCATGCTTCGTTCGTTATTCGCTCACTTCGTTCGTGTTATTATCAAATAACGATCGAACAATTACTGAATGAAAGCGTAAAAGTAACAATATTCCTTTTCAGGATAGGTAATCTATCGTAAAAATGCGCAAAAGTATACCAAAAAAAACTTCAAACATGTCAATTATTTCAGTCCGCAAATTAAAAAAAGAGTTACCTTTGCGAGCAATCAACCGTATCAGCGTTAAATTGCATGTGAATTGTATATTAAGACTTTATATTTTACCGATATTTTATGAACGATAGTACTTTAATGAACAAAGCGGCCGACAACATTCGAATTCTCTCGGCGTCAATGGTAGAGCGGGCAAAATCAGGCCATCCCGGCGGAGCAATGGGGGGAGCCGATTTTATCAATGTCCTTTTTTCAGAGTTTTTAGAGTATGATCCCGAAGACCCGGCATGGGAATCGAGAGACCGGTTTTTTCTTGATCCGGGGCACATGTCGCCGATGCTGTATTCTGTGCTTTGTCTCAGCGGCAGATTTTCGTTGGATGAATTAAAGGAGTTTCGCCAGTGGGGTAGTCCCACGCCGGGGCATCCCGAAAGAGATGTGATCCGGGGCGTGGAGAATACATCCGGCCCGTTGGGTCAAGGCCATGCATACGCCGCCGGGGCTGCCATTGCTGCTAAATTCCTGAACGCCCGTTTGGGCGACGTGATGGATCACACTGTTTACAGTTTTATTTCCGACGGAGGCGTCCAGGAAGAAATCTCTCAGGGAGTAGGGCGTATTGCCGGTCATCTGGGATTGGGCAATCTGATTATGTTTTACGACTCCAATAGAATACAACTCTCTACTACTACCGATGCGGTCACCAGCGAAGATGTGGCGAAGAAGTATGAAGCATGGAACTGGAAAGTGATCACCATTGACGGCAATAATGCGGAGGAGATCCGCAAGGCGTTGACGGAAGCGAAGGCCGAAAAAGAGAAACCGACGCTGATCATAGGAAATACCGTGATGGGGCGCGGTGCGCTGGCGGCGGACTGTACTTCGTTTGAAAACAAGGTATCTACGCACGGGCAGCCGTTGAGCGCCGCGGGCGCTGATTTCGGTCAAACGATCAAGAATCTGGGCGGAGATCCGGAAAATCCTTTTGTTATTTTTCCCGAAGCCGAAAGCCTTTATGCCCAGCGTAAGGAGAAGTTGAAAGAAATAGTGTCGGCAAAAAGGGCAAGGCAGGAGGAATGGGCCAAAGCCAACCCCGAACTGGCAGAGAAAAAGCGTAAGTGGTTCGCACGCGAATTGCCGCCAATCAACTGGCCGGCCATTCAACAGAAACCGAACAACGCTACCCGGTCGGCTTCTGCCGCTGTATTAGGCGAATTGGCAAAACAGGTGGAGAATATGGTTGTGGCGTCTGCCGACCTTTCCAATTCAGATAAGACTGACGGCTTTTTGAAATATACGAAAGCCCTTGCCAAAGACGATTTTTCAGGCGCTTTCTTACAGGCAGGGGTTTCCGAATTTACCATGTCTTGCCTCAGTATCGGGATGAGCTTGCACGGGGGCGTTATTCCCGCTTGCGGAACATTTTTCGTTTTCTCCGATTATATGAAGCCGGCCATTCGGGTAGCGGCATTGATGGAAACGCCGGTCATCTTTATCTGGACGCACGATGCATTCCGTGTAGGGGAAGATGGCCCTACCCATCAACCGGTAGAGCAGGAGGCGCAAATACGCCTGATGGAAAAACTGCAAAATCATCATGGTAAAAATTCGATGCTCGTACTTCGTCCTGCCGACGCCAACGAAACAACCGTAGCCTGGAAAATGGCAATAGAAAACAGTGAAACGCCGACCGGGCTGATCCTTTCCCGTCAGAATATCAAAGACCTCCCGGCATCCGGTGAATCTCGTTTCAACGAAGCGTTGAAAGCCGGTAAGGGGGCATACATTGTACAGGATGACGCAGATTATGATGTGATATTGCTCGCATCCGGCTCGGAAGTGGCTACTTTGGCGGAAGGCGCCGATCTGTTACGCGCCGATGGAGTAAAAGTGCGTATCGTTTCCGTTCCGTCGGAAGGGCTTTTCAGGGCTCAATCTCCCGAATACCAGGAGTCGGTATTACCCAAAGGGAAGAAAAAATTCGGCCTGACCGCCGGATTGCCGGTTACGCTCGAAGGGTTAGTAGGCGCCGACGGTGCGGTCTGGGGCATGAAATCTTTCGGATTTTCAGCACCCTACAAGACGCTCGACGAAAAACTGGGGTACACCGCTCAGAACGTATATGAGCAAGTAAAGAAACTATTATAAACAAAATCGAATGGCTGCCGGGAGACCGGCAGCCGTTCGTACTTAAATATTTGTCCGCTATGCCTTTATTAGATAAAACAGAGAAACCCATCGGGCTTGCGTCCGATCATGCGGGTTATAAGGTTAAGCAGTTTATTATTAAAACGCTTGAGGAACAAGGGATTCCCTACAAAGATTTCGGGGCCTACTCCGAGGAAAG
>JAISZV010000105.1 GCA_031284475.1 Proteiniphilum sp.
GTTAGCGCCTGTTGAACTTCAATGCGAATACCAAACTGAACCGGTTGGCATAGGCGTGTCTGCGCCCCGTTTCGGATGGCAGTTGCTCGACCCGAAACATGTCAGGGGGCAGGCTCAAACGGCCTACCACATTCTGGTAGCAAGCAATCCCAAGAAGCTGATGGAAGCCGAAGCTGATGTCTGGAACAGCGGAAAAATAAATTCTTCACAATCAGTTTTAATCCCTTTCGGAGGAAAAAAACTGCACTCAAGCAGCGCCTATTTCTGGAAAGTAAAGGTGTATGACAAAGATGGCAATCCTTCGGAATGGAGCAAGCCGGCACGTTTCGTGACCGGCATCCTCAATCCTGCCGAGTGGGACGCTGCCGCATGGATACGCCATCCCGATGCGCCAAGAGTGAAACATATATGGTTTCGCAAAAATCTTAAGATTGACGCAATATCCGACGCTGCCCTTATACATGTAGCCTCAATGGGTTATCACGAGCTGTATATCAATGGACAGAAAGCCGATGACCGCGTACTTGCTCCTGCGCTGACCAACTTCGACAAACGGCTTTTCTACATTACCTACGATCTCTCGAAACTGCTTAAAAAAGGTAATAATACGATAGGGATATGGTTTGCTTCCGGATGGGCAAGCTACGACTGTTTTTCGCAGACGCCGGCGCTCAGGGTGCGTTTCGACGGCAAGGATGTTGACGGTAACGCCATCACATTCTTTTCCGATTCCACATGGCGCTGCACCCTCAGCAACAGCGAAGATACCCATCATGAACGCAGCGCCAATTACAACGGCGGCGAAATTGTAGACGCCCGCTCCTTTATTCCCGACTGGAACAGTCCGTCGTTCGACGACAGCCAATGGGCGCATGCCGCAGTTACAAAGGATAATCATTCCGTCGAACTTGCCGCACACGACATCGAGCTTTCGCGAATCATTGAGGTGATTGACGCACAACAAATCACCAACGCCGGCGAAAGCGTTTACAAGATTGATTTCGGTAAAAACTTTACAGGATGGTTGAATATCAAATTCCATGGGCTTTCGGCAGGGGATACCGTCATTATCGGCTCGGCCGACGACGAAAAGGCTTTTGACGATTTCAGCATCCGCAACATATTTATCTCTTCGGGAAAAGACGGGGAAGCTTTTTCAAACCGCTTCAACTATATCTCAGGAAGATATGCCAACATCAAGGGGCTGCGTAGCGCTCCAAAACCGGAAGACGCTACCGCATACGCCATAAGTACCGATTTGCGGCGTACAGGAAGTTTCAGCTCGTCAAACGAATTGTTTAACAAAATATTTGAAACCGATTTGTGGACATTTCTTGCCAACACAACCGAAGGTTATACCTCGGACTGCCCTCACCGCGAACGTTGCGGATACGGCGAGGTTGCCACAGCAACCTCCTGGGGTATCGGATTACCCAATTATGACGCCGGCGCATTTTTCAGGAATACGGTGCGCAACTGGCGAGATGTGCAGACGCCCGAAGGCTGGGGACGGCACACCGCACCGCAACCGAATGATGGGCATTGGGGCGGAGCAATGTGGAGCAGCGCAGGGTTGAATGTCGCCTGGGAACACTACCTGCATTATGCCGACACGCAAATACTTGAATTAATCTATCCTACCGCCAAACGATGGCTGGAGTTTCTACACGCGAATGTTCACGACGGACTGTTGAGAAAATATCGCAAACACGACGGACAGTTTCTCGGCGACTGGCTTGCCCCCGGTTCCCGTAACGAATTTGGCTCAAGCACTCAAGCGCTTTATTTCAATAATTGCGTATATGCCATGAACCTCGAAACGTTTATCAGAATCGCCGGCCTGCTTGACAAATCTGAAGACGTCACACTGTATGGCGAACGGCTTGCCGGACTGATTCCCGCAATTCATGCCGAGTTTTATGACCCAATTACAGGAAACTATTCCGACGGAACACAGGTACAACAGGCTTTTGCCGTACTTACCGGCGTGGCGAAAGGCAGCGAACGAGTACGGACAGAAACTTCTGTTGCCGACGACATGCGCAGCAAACACCAATATTTCGACATGGGCAGTTCGGGATTGCCGGTACTGATGCATTACCTGGTGGAACATCCTGAAACAGGAGAGCTGACAGCCTCAATCTTCAACAAAACAACATTCCCCGGATACGGCTATTTTCTCGCACAAGGCGAAACTACCTGGCCCGAAGATTGGAAAATTGATGTGCCGAGTAAGATTCATACCTGCTACACAGGCGTTGCAGGATGGTTCACTAAAGGACTTTGCGGCATCCAGCCCGACAGAGACAATGCCGGATACAAACATTTCATCGTCAAACCGACAATCGTTACCGAAGTTGATTTTGCCGAAGCGTCGGTAGGTTCTCCATACGGCAACATCGTCAGCCGCTGGGAACGTAAAGAAAACAAAATAATCATGTCTGTAACTGTTCCTCCAAATACTTCCGCAACGGTGTATATCCCCGCTTCACATCCCGACAGGGTCACCGAAAGCGGCAACTTGCTGAATGAAGCCGAGGGCATTACACAAAAAGGCGTCGAAAATGACCACATCGTGGCACAAATCGTTTCGGGAAAGTACGTTTTCCAAATTGAAAATTGAAACACCCATGACTAAAACAAATTCATACAAGATATCGACTTCTGAGAGCAGGCCGAATATTTTTGTTTGAAAAAATAGAAAATTATGCTGATTTTTTATAGGTGGAAATTGTAGAGAATTGATAATAAAATACATATAATTTTGCAAATAAAAAAATAGTATTTTGAAAACCTCCAATTATAGTATTTTTGTCCTTTTTTCTTGATAGAAAATCCATTATTTTTGTAAATAAATTATTAAATAATTGCAAAATTTATTTTGAGGCCTGTGAATCAAAAGAAACAAGAAAATAGCAAAATATTGGTTGTTGGAAGCTCCAATACCGATATGGTAATTAAGGCGCAACATCTTCCCATGCCGGGGGAGACGGTATTGGGCGGGTCGTTTTTTATGAATCCGGGCGGTAAGGGCGCCAATCAAGCTGTGGCCATCGCAAGGCTTGGCGGACAAGTCGCCTTTGTCTGCAAAACAGGAAACGACATTTTTGGTTATCAGTCGCATCAATTATTTGAGGAGGAGGGGATAGATATTTCTCATGTTTTTTCTGACGCCAATAGTCCTTCGGGAGTGGCGTTAATAACGGTTGATGAGCGTGCGGAAAATTGTATTGTAGTGGCTTCGGGCGCCAATGCGAACTTGTTGCCTGCGGACTTGGCTAAAGTAGAAGAAGCCATAGATATAGCCGGTTTCATATTGATGCAATTGGAAATTCCTATTGAGACGGTAGAGTTTGTTGCGGAAATGGCTGCGGCAAAAAACAAAAAAGTGATTCTCAACCCAGCGCCCGCACAAGCATTGTCAGGTCGATTACTGCAAAATCTCCACCTCATTACGCCCAATGAAACAGAAGCGGAGCTGCTGTCGGGCATAAAAATTTCGGATCGGGATTCGGCAGAAAAGGCCGCTAAAAAAATTGTAGAGATGGGCGTAGACCACGTGATTATTACGTTAGGGTCAAAAGGCGCATTTGTGTATGGCGATGGGGTTTGTGAAATGGTAGCGGCATGGCCGGTTAAAGCCATCGACACCACTGCTGCGGGCGATATTTTCAATGGCGCCTTAGTGGTCGCTTTAGCCGAAAACCGTTCGTTGATTGATGCAGTACATTTTGCCTGTAAAGCGGCCGCTATTTCTGTTACGCGCGTAGGCGCACAATCGTCGGCGCCCTACAGGAATGAGGTAGGCGTATTTTAATGGAGTAAGCGAAATTTGATTATAATAACCAAAAATAAAAATCATGTTTATTGTACACAGTTATTTGTTAGCAATTATTTTTTGCTTCATCACAATGTTATGTTGGGGTTCCTGGGGGAACACCCAAAAATTAGCAGGTAAAACGTGGAGATATGAATTGTTTTACTGGGATTACGTCATAGGGATGTTTCTTTTTGCGCTTGTTATTGCTTTTACAATGGGCAATGCGGGAAGTCAAGGACGTTCTTTCATTCAAGACATGGCACAAGTTGATA
>JAISZV010000167.1 GCA_031284475.1 Proteiniphilum sp.
TTCTTGTTTATAATTCCTCCAATACACACATTCTCCCCTTTCAAGAATCTCGGAGACCCGTCTTTTCCTATTATCAGACAACAATCGTCGCTCAATGATAGATTCAAAATAGCATCTAAGCCTATTTTTTTCTTTTTGCCCATATCATATATCAATACTAATCACCAATTTAGGTATAATTAACAAGAATAATTCTTGAAATACTTGCCGGTACAAAGAATTATTCTGTATCTTTGTCCCCGTAAAGATTTACACCGCAAAGGTAAATATTACGAAGACAAAAACAAATAGCAAATATACGTCATTTTTCGGAGTGACAAAAAAGGAGAAAAAAATATGAAGACAAAAGATGCAATTTTCGCGATAGACAGAAGCCGGGTAATGAAAAAAGCCTGGGAGATGAAAAGGGGTAGAACGAAATACTTATATAAAACGTTCGGTGATGCGCTAAGAGCAGCCTGGTGCGACGAAAAGTTGAGCGTGAGTAGAATGAACGACCGTTACGACCGGGAACATGGCAGAGGCCGCTATGCGGCTACGTCGGAAAGTAAGCCGGCGTCAAAGTCGGTTTCTTTGACTGAAAAGTACGGCCAGGGAATTGGAGATTCACTTGTGGAGTACTACTCTCACAGTGGCAGATATACAGGCGATTAAATCAATCAAAAAAAGGCAAAATGAAAAAAGGCAAACATTTGGACGGGAAACACTTTGAACTTACAGATGAGTTCAAAACCGTCAACGGTATAAAACTGTATCGCATAAGGTGCACAAAGGCCATCTCCGGCGTAAACCCCGGCGAGTTGGGAGGCTGGATTGAAAAGCCTGAAAACCTGTCCGGCAGCGCATGGGTTTCGGAAGATGCTCAGATTTTTGATGATGCGCAGGTTTTCGGTAATGCGCGTGTCTCCGGAAGGGCGCGTATTCATGGAAGTGCATGGATTTTTGGCCATGCGCAGGTTTTCGACTGTGCGGAAATATTCGATGGGGCAATGGTTTCCGGCTACGCAAAAGTAAGATGGAACAAAAAAGTTTCCGGAAATACATGGATTTACGCAATGTTTTCATGAATCTAAACAAATAAGGAAATGAAAAAAAATCAAAGATACTACTCGTACACAGTCTATAAGAACGAGTTTCACCCACTTTTCATCGCCTTTTTAAAAGGCGTGGATAATGGAATGACGGAAAGTTGTAACACAAAATACAACTTTTTCCGCGAAGTCCTTCACGAATCCGGAACCCGGCTAACGCTGAATGTTACGGAAAACTCGGTACGGATAATCCAGGAGGCGATGTTTCGGAGTGCATCCTGGCTGGCAAAGGATATATGGGAAAATCAATCTACCCGGCATCCTGCCAACTAAGAAACATAATACACATAATATAAATGATTTAACAAAAATGGAAACGAAAACTATTACAAACGAAATGAAAGAAAAGGATACGGATTTCTCCTTTGAAAGAGGGTGGTATCAGTTGAAACAGAGAGATGTCAAGGAAGTCAGAGTAAAAATAATGTCTGCGTTGTGTATAACAACGCGGATGGCTTTTCTTGACCGGATGAAAGGGAAATACATCCCCAAAGTGACGGAAGCGAAGGCGATTGAAGGCATTTTCGCGGATTACGGAATCAAAGATGTTTGGGGGGCTGCATGATGACGGCGAATGCGGAAATGATATTGACCAGGCGCGAGGCGGAGGTGGCTGAACTGTTTGCGTGGGGTGCAAGCAAGAAGGAGGTGGCCGACCGGCTGTACATTTCACAGCGTACAGTTGAGAATCACTCCCGGAACATCTACACGAAAACGGGCTGCGGGAAGGTGAATGAACTGTCGGCATGGTGGTTTTGCACTTGCTTCAATATTTCATTCGAGCTTTCACCAATGAAACGCCGCGCCGTAGCACTTTTTATGTTGCTTGTCGTGTTGCCAACCGTTTGGCGGGACAACTGTACAGATGTGTTCACGCGCAGGGCACGGGGCAGACGTGCGGAGGTTGAATTTATATTGAACATGGAAGAGGTATGAAAAAATCACAAAAAACAACTGGCATGAAAGGGATTTTGATTTTGTTTCACTGGTTTGTGTCCTTTTCCGTACTGCTGTGTGTCGGCAGCACGGAAGGACTGCCCCTGGCGGTGGTATTCGGGGCTATACTCTGGTTGTTTTCGGCAAGTATGCTGATGAACTATGCAGAAAGGCGCGGGTGGTTAAAAAAGTTGAATAAATATTTTAGGGACTTGTGATTGAAATAAATGAAACGGGTAGCTGAACGCCACTCGAAAAAAAGGAGAAAAAATAATGGAAACATTAGTAAGAGAAATTCATTCGGCGTTTGATAATGCGTCGGATACGCTGGCCGGGAAGTCGGCGAGTGTGCTGGCGAATAACGCCGGCGCAATAGAAGCGTTCATGAAAAAGGCGGAACGCCTGAAAGCGTTGGGATTCACAAATTGCGCAGATGTAAAAAAGGCGGAGCAGCTTATGAAAGAACTGGAAGTGTACAAAACCGCATCGGCCTACAGGCAAAAATATCCCTTCCTTAAATTCGTTACGAGGGAGCAACTGGACATCCTTTGCGGTAAATACAGACTTGTCTATGCCCAGGTAGAACACTATACGGGAAGTATTCCTTTAAAAAAACAGGAAGATATTGATTACTGGATTGACAAAATTGACCCGGACGATATACAGGTTTATACATTCAAGTATACTCTTACATATATGTATAATCATACAGAATGTACATATGAATGTACTCACACTACCAATAACCCCGAACCATTAGATCCTTATGATGTCAGAAGTTATGCCGAAAAAAGAGGTGTGCTTATAGATTATCGGTTAGGCATGGAAACCGAAGTCCTTTCTTCCAGTGATCTCATAATAGCTGCCCCGCAATCTCAATTCACGGGACTGGAAAAGATGGAAAGAAAAGGATTCGGCTTCTTTGCGCGAAAAATAGAAATCCCCGACCCCATTGTGTTGCAGCCTGTAAAAGGGGGCTATCTGGTACTCGCCAAGTGGGGAGAGGGAGCGGACGATGAGTTGTTGATGATTCCTGAAATGAATTAAATATCTAAAAGACTTGTGATGGGACTTGAATATTACTTGACGGAGAAGGATATGAGCGGCCTTCTTGAAAGAGCGGTGGAGATTGGCGTTGGTAAGGGTCTGGAGTATGCCGGTACCGTATCGCGGTATATCAGCCAGAATGAGGCATACAGGCGCTTCCGCAAAAGCCGTGTGCGGAACTGGGTCAAAGACGGGATGATTAAGGGCAAACCGAACGGGAACGGCAAAACGAGTACGGTATACTATGAGTTTGCCAGGCTGCTGGAGCTTGACGCATCGGATAAAATAGTTATCCGCAAGGCTTACATCCCGGATAAAGAGGACAAACGGCAAACTGCAAATAAAGCATCAAACTAAAAGATATGGAAGATAAAATAACAGCACTTCAAAACGAAGTCGATTACTGGAGAAAAAAATATGCCGAGTTTCTTAACCAAACTGTTGACATGCAGGATGAACTGTGCAGGAGAATAAACAGACTGTTCAGGGAAAGAGATGAGGCGTACATGGAAATTTTGAAACTAAAAGGGCAGCACGAAGAAACTGCCGGCTGCAAAGTGCTGCCTCTTAGAAAATATTAAAACAACATAAACCAAATAAAAAATGATATGGAAAATAAAGTAGAAAAACAGGTAAATTATTACGAAAATGTAAAACTGTTATTCGGGTTGGGAGCGTCCGAATTAAACTTCAATTTTCTTGGGACTTACTATGATTTCCCAAGAATCAACTCGGTCGCAATAACGGATATACTGAAAAAAATGTGGGAGTTTGATTATCAGACAGACGGCATAAAGGAATTTTTCCTTTCTATTTCGCCTGTTATAGAACTCGACAAAGGGGCTGAACTGTATGATGATTTCAAAAATGATGCAAGAAACCGGAAGGGCGAATATACTCCCGACGACCAAACCGCATTAAAGTTGCACACGTTACTTACACGCATCATTAAACAAATTGATTCTCTGGAAAATGGCATTTACACTTTTATTTCCGAGGTGGGTACCGCACTCACTTTTGTGGAAGATAAGAGAGCGGCAAACGATATGACAACTGCCGCGCTTTGCTGCATTTCCATTTACATTGCTTTTGAACGTAATAAACAGATAAACAGGAAGTAATATGGAAACGAACAGACAGGACATTAAACAAAAGCAATACGATTTCTCGGAGTTTAACGAGTTTTTTAACGATATAATTTGGCCATACGATTTTGTGGATTACTTGCACGAGATACGTGCTTCTTACCTCCAGATGTCTCTTTGCACTTCGTTAAGTTACATTGCTGATAACCGGAAAATATTACCTCCGGAGGAAATAGATAATCACATCTTTTATCTTACCCAATTAATCAAACTTGTAAAAACATTAAAGTAATGGGAACACTGACAACAATCAAAGACGAAAACAAACTGCTTGTTGCCGCCAGTGACCTTTTTGCGGCGATGGGAAAGAAACAGGCCTCCGGCGACCGGAAGGATGCACAGGATTCATTCCGCAGCTGGCTGGCAGACCGGATTACGAGCTTTGATATGGAGGAAGGCTTCGACTTCTTCATCTATCTCAATGCCGCGAGCATACGCGAGATGCTCAAGTATGAGTCTGCGCCGGCAGAGGTGAAAACGTTTTTCGACAATTACGAACAATACGCATAGCCATGAAAAAAATAGTTGAAGAATGGAAACCGGTTGAGGGGCTTCCGGGCAACCATACAGTAAGCAACATGGGGAGATGTATGAACAATATCAGTAAAGTGTTTCTGAAAGTCTATTCCCATAAATTTAAAAGGGGAAACGGCACATGTGAACGTTATACCTATGTTTTCAGGAAAAACAGGGCTGTATCCCAAATATCGGTCGGCAAGCTTGTGGCCATGCATTTTATCCCGAACCCGAATGGATACCGTCATATCCGTTACAAGGACGGAAATCCGGGTAATTTCAGTTACCTGAATATAGAGTGGGCACCCGTTGCCGGCAGACCCCGTTCCTTTAAATCAAATTCTCCGGAAGGGGGCGGGCTGGCAACAGAGCGGATTGAAAACGACATACAATTCCTGAAAGAGGAGATTGAGTATCTGAAATCAAACAGGGTAGCAGAGTTCGTCTACGACAAGGTTATGCCGATTGTCAGAAAATGCATAGACATTTCCTTCCTGACCGGTAGAGAACCGGACGACATAAAGGAAGAATTTGCCTCTTACATGGCCGACCTTATTATTGACAAATTAAACAGGGGATGGTACACCGGCTTCTACAGTTTGCCGAGATTCACTCTTAAGAATTACAAGGCTTTCCTGAGACAGCTGTCAGGCGGAATTAAAACGGTCGAATTAGAAGAATCAATAAACTATACAAACGAAGCGATATGAATACAGGCATTCAAATTTTCAAAAACAGTCAGTTCGGCGAAGTGAGATTGACCGAAATTGACGGAAAGACCTACTTTGCAGGCAATGACATAGCGAAAGCATTAGGCTATCAAGTGCCGAAAGATGCAATATCAGCACATTGTAAGGGGGCGGTAAAATGCCGCCTCCTTACAAATGGAGGTATGCAAGAAATGAACGTCATCCCCGAAGGCGACATTTACCGACTTGTGGCCAATTCCCAACTTCCCGGTGCGGAGAAGTTTGAAGCGTGGGTATTCGACGAAGTCCTTCCCTCCATCCGCAAGCACGGCGGTTATCTGACACCTCAAAAACTCGAAGAGGCGTTACTTAACCCTGATACACTCATTCAACTTGCAACCAACCTCAAAGAGGAGCGCCAAAAACGCATCGAAGCAGAATCTGTAACGAAAGAACTGCAAATCACCAACGACGCAATGAAGCCCAAAACCCTCTTTGCCGACGCCGTCGCCACAAGCAACCGCAGCGTACTCGTTTCAGAACTGGCCAAAATACTGAAACAAAACGGCATCACGACAGGACAAAACCGCCTCTTTATCTATCTTCGCGTACACGGCTACCTGTGCAGTAAAGGCGAATATTACAACCAGCCAACGCAAAAGGGTATGGAGCTCGGACTGTTCGAGATAAAGAAACAGATCATCGGCAAACCCGACGGCTCCGTACTGGTTAAATGTACAACCAAAGTAACAGGAAAAGGACAGATTTACTTTGTAAATAAATTTTTACAACATTCGCCCGAACCCCTGAAAAACGAAATATGAATTTCAATTCATGTCTAAACAGATTTATTTTTAAATAGCGTTATGTCGCTCCGAAACCAGCCATATTTACCGCTGTACGTCAACGATTATTTGACGGACGAAAAACTGGCCTGCTGTTCCCTCTCTACACAGGGGGTGTATATC
>JAISZV010000179.1 GCA_031284475.1 Proteiniphilum sp.
GCCTTTGGCAACGCCTCGATTTTCGCACTGGGGATCATGCCCTATATCTCAGCGTCCATTGTGATGCAGTTGTTGGGTATCGCGGTGCCTGCTTTTCAAAAGATGCAGCGCGAAGGCGAGAGCGGACGTACGAGGATAAACCAGTACACCCGTTACCTTACGGTGTTGATCCTGCTCGTGCAGGGGCCGGCCTATCTCTACGGAGCCATAGGAGGCGCTATTCCCGGAGGTTTCTGGGATTGGGTCTTGCCCTCTACTATCATCCTTGCCGGCGGCAGCATGTTTGTGCTGTGGCTGGGTGAACGCATCACCGATAAAGGGGTAGGGAACGGGATTTCGTTTATCATTCTTATCGGTATCATCGCCCGTCTTCCCCACGCATTAGTGGCTGAGTACGACCGGTTAATAGATGCTCCGGGAGGATTGATCCTGCTCTTACTGGAATTATTGTTCCTCGTTGCCGTTACGGCGGCAGCCATTATGCTGGTACAGGGTGTAAGGAAAGTACCCGTGCAGTATGCAAAACGGATTGTAGGTAACAGACAGTATGGAGGAGTGAGGCAATATATCCCGCTGAAAGTAAATGCAGCGAACGTAATGCCAATCATCTTTGCCCAGGCAATCATGTTTATCCCCATCACCATTGCGCAGTTCTCTGCACGTGATGGGGGTGGATTCTGGGCTTCGCTGATGAGTTTTACCAGTTTCTGGTATAACTGTGTTTTCGCTGTGCTGATCATTGCTTTCACCTATTTCTATACGGCAATCACGGTGAATCCTGTGCAGATGGCGGAAGACCTGAAACGTAACAATGGTTTTATACCGGGAGTGAAACCGGGAAAAAGAACGGCTGAGTATATCGACTCCATTATGTCGAGAATTACGTTACCCGGATCGTTTTTCCTGGCCATAGTGGCTATTTTGCCTGCTTTTGCCAGGTTAATGGGAATCAACTCACAGTTTGCACAGTTCTTCGGAGGCACATCGTTGCTGATCCTTGTAGGCGTGGTGCTCGATACCCTGCAACAGATCGAAAGCCACCTGTTGATGCGCCATTACGATGGTTTCCTGAAATCGGGAGCCAAAATTAAAGGACGGACAGGATCAATAGCCGCTTACTAAAAACGAAGGTTTACCTAAATAGATGAATAGCAAAGTGATCATATTGAAGACCGGCGAAGAGATCGAATTTATGCGCGGGGCCAACCGTTTGGTGGGAATGACGCTCGGAGAGCTGTCTAAACACATCAGGCCGGGAATTACCACGCTGCAACTCGACCGGATTGCGGAGGAATTTATCAGAGATCATGGCGCTATTCCCACTTTTTTGGGGTATGGAGGTTTTCCCAATTCAATTTGTACTTCCATAAACGAAAACGTGGTACACGGCATTCCCGATAACAAGCCGTTGCAGGAAGGAGATATAATATCGGTTGATTGCGGCGCCAAATTGAGGGGTTTTTGCGGCGATTCGGCCTATACATTTTGTGTAGGAGCGGTGAGCGAAGAGGTGAAAACCCTTTTGCGCATAACTAAAGAATCGCTCTACAAAGGCATTGAGCAGGCGAAAGAGGGGAACAGGATCGGAGATATAGGCGCAGCCGTACAGGCTTATTGCGAAAAACACGGTTATTCCGTAGTACGCGAATTAGTAGGCCACGGGATCGGAAGGGATATGCACGAAGCGCCGGATGTGCCTAACTACGGACGGCGCGGTACCGGGCCGCTCATTAAGAACGGATTCTGTATTGCTATTGAACCGATGATCAATATAGGCGGTAAGAAAGTGGTTTTTGAAAATGACGGTTGGACGGTGCGTACGAAAGACCGTAAGCCTTCCGCCCATTTTGAACATACCATTGCTATTTGTAACGGGAAAGCAGATATCTTATCCACATTTGAGTTTATTCGGGAAAGTAACTAAAACGAGTATTTATTCATGGCTAAACAAGCAGCTATAGAGCAGGACGGAACAATCATCGAAGCATTATCGAATGCAATGTTCCGTGTAGAACTGGAAAACGGACATGAAATAACCGCCCATATTTCAGGCAAAATGCGGATGCACTATATACGCATATTGCCCGGAGACAGGGTGAGAGTAGAAATGTCTCCTTACGACCTTTCAAAAGGAAGGATATCGTTCAGGTATAAATAACGGCGGGGAAGATTTAAAGGCCAGGCGACTGGGAAATAAAGGTGATAAGGTGATTATTGTAGTGAAAAATACGTAAATTCGCCGCGAAACCTTGAAATAGTGTAAAGAAAGAATAAAAATATAGATAATTTTCTGATCTTTGTGCTCCCGATTCGGGCAAGTAGCCTTTCGGGAATCGGAAAGATTTGAAAAATAAACAGATATAATTATATGAAGGTAAGAGCATCATTAAAAAGGCGTACGGCCGATTGTAAAATAGTAAGAAGAAAAGGCCGTTTGTATATCATCAACAAAAAAAATCCCAAGTTCAAGCAACGCCAGGGATAAGAATGGTTATTCACGCGGATTACCGCAGAATAACCGGTAACTATATAGATAAATCAAAATAACTGAAGTAATATATGGCAATAAGAATTGTAGGTGTCGACCTGCCGCAAAATAAGAGAGGTGAAGTAGCGCTCACATATATCTATGGCATTGGCCGCAGCGCAGCTAACACCATTTTGGTAAAAGCAGACGTCGACAAGAACATCAAAGTAAAAGACTGGACTGATGATCAGGCAGCCCGTATCCGTGAAATCATCTCTACCGAATTTAAGGTAGAAGGAGATCTTCGTTCCGAGGTGCAACTGAATATCAAACGGTTGATGGATATTGGTTGTTATCGCGGCATCCGCCATCGTATCGGCTTGCCCGTACGCGGACAAAGCACCAAGAATAATGCGCGTACGCGTAAAGGAAGAAAGAAAACCGTTGCTAACAAGAAAAAAGCTACTAAATAAATAGAGGGGTAACATGGCAAAAAGAACAGTTGCAGCTAAAAAGAGAAATGTGAAAGTGAGCGCCGTGGGACAAGCGCACATTTCATCGTCGTTCAACAATATCATTGTCTCGTTGACCAATGAAAACGGAGAAGTGATCAGTTGGTCGTCTGCCGGAAAAATGGGTTTCAGAAGTTCAAAAAAGAACACCCCTTATGCGGCTCAAATGGTAGCGCAGGATTGCTCCAAAGTGGCTTACGACCTGGGATTGCGCAAAGTGAAGGCATACGTAAAAGGCCCGGGTAACGGGCGCGAATCGGCCATCAGAACCATTCATGGCGCAGGTATCGAAGTAACTGAAATAGTGGACGTAACGCCGCTTCCGCACAACGGATGCCGTCCGCCGAAAGCAAGAAAAGTGTAATTAACTATTTCGTTAAGCCAAATGAGCGGAAATAAGTTTGCTTGTTTTATGCTATGGCGGGAAATAGTGCGATATGTATTGAAAAATAATTTAAGTTTCATATATCTTGAAACTTGAGCTGTGATTGATTACGCCGCAACTTCTCTGTAATCGCGGCTGCACAGTTTAGGCTTCAGTTTTAAAAGTTTAATTTGTAAAATGGCTAGATATACCGGTCCAAAGACAAAAATCGCCCGTAAATTCGGCGAACCCATTTTCGGCCCCGATAAAGTTCTCTCTAAAAAGAACTATCCTCCGGGACAGCATGGAAATTCACGCAGGAGAAAAACATCTGAATATGGTATCCAATTGCGGGAGAAACAACGTGCAAAATATACGTATGGAGTGTTGGAAAAACAGTTCCGCCTTACGTTTGAGAAAGCAGTGCGCAGCCGGGGAGTTACCGGCGAAGTATTGTTGCAATTATTAGAATCGCGCTTAGATAATATTGTGTACCGCCTCGGATTTTCCCCCACGAGAGCAGGAGCGCGCCAGTTGGTGTCGCACCGTCATATTGTAGTGAACGGGAAAATAGTAAATATACCCTCTTATACGGTGAAACCCGGCGATGTGGTGGGCATAAGAGAAAAATCGAAATCGCTGGAAGTAATTGCGAACGCGTTGGCAGGATTCAACCACAGTAAATACCCTTGGCTTGAATGGGACAAAGGAACTTTAAGCGGGAAAGCGTTGCATGTGCCTGAAAGAGCCGACATTCCGGAAAATATCAAAGAACAACTCATCGTAGAATTATATTCTAAACAATAATTTCATGGCAATATTAGCATTCCAAAAACCCGATAAGGTAATCATGTTACAGGAGGACGCGTTCTCCGGTAAATTTGAATTTCGTCCGTTGGAACCGGGAGACGGTATTACTATAGGCAACGCCTTGCGCCGCATTCTGCTCTCTTCGCTGGAAGGATTCGCTATTACGTCGATGAAGATTGAGGGAGTGGATCATGAATTTGCTACCATCCCCGGCGTGATAGAAGATGTAACAGGCATTATCCTTAATTTGAAGAAAGTAAGGTTCAAAAAGATAGTAGAAGAGTTTGAGACGGAAAAAGTAAGCATCGCTGTTTCGGGAACGGAAGCGTTTAAAGCCGGCGATATTGGTAAACTGCTGACCGGTTTTGAAATACTGAACCCCGAACTGGAGATATGCCACATGAACAAGAAGGCCGATCTGCGTATTGAGTTAACGATCAATAAAGGGCGCGGTTATGTGCCGGCGGACGAAAATCGTGAGTTACTCGCGGTAGACGATGTGCAAACCTTGTCGATAGACTCCATTTACACTCCGATCCGCAACGTAAGTTTTGAAGTAGAAGATTACCGTATAGAACAAAAAACGGATTATGAGAAACTTACCATCGAGATTATAACCGATGGTTCCATTCAACCCAAAGAAGCGTTGAAGGAGGCTGCCAAAATATTAATCCAGCATTTTGTGTTGTTCTCCGACGAAAACAAGATCATGCTGGAAACGTCGGATGCGGAAAGCATTGAGGAGTTCGATGAAGAAGTGCTCCACATGCGCCAACTCCTGAAACGTAAATTATCCGACCTCAACCTGTCGGTAAGGGCGCTCAACTGCCTGAAAGCTGCCGACGTGGAAACGCTTGGGCAATTGGTTTCACATAATAAAAACGACTTGCTTAAGTTCCGTAACTTCGGAAAGAAATCGCTTACCGAACTCGAAGGATTGCTCAACAGCCTGAAACTTAACTTCGGCATGGATATTTCTAAGTACAAATTAGATAAAGACTAAAAACTGCAATGAGACATAATAAGAAAAATAATCATTTGGGACGTAAAACGGCGCATCGCGCGGCCATGTTATCTAATATGGCCGGTTCGCTCATCATGCACAAGCGCATTTTTACTACTGTTCCCAAAGCCAAGGAATTGAGAAAATACGTAGAGCCTCTCATCACGAAAAGTAAAGAAGATACCACCCATTCGCGCCGCGAAGTTTTCAGCAAGCTGCAAAGCAAAACTGCCGTTACGGAATTATTCCAAACGGTGTCGCAAAAAGTGGCCGAGCGTCCCGGAGGATACACCCGTATCATTAAAACCGGATTCCGTTTGGGCGATAACGCTGCCATGTGCTTCATAGAACTGGTTGATTTCAACGAAAACATGCTGAGCGACGGAAAAGCCAAGAAGGCAAAAACCCGCCGTTCGCGCAGGAAAGCATCCGGAGATGTTGACGTAGCCGCCGCCGCACCCAAAGCGAAGAAAGCCAAAGAGGTGAAAGAGGTTGAGGAGAACGTGAAGGAAGAAGCGTTAACGGTAGAAACGTTGAAAGTAGAACCGTTGAAAGAAGAAGCGTTAACGGTAGAACCGTTGAAGGTAGAAGAAACTCCGGCTGCTGAACCCGGCGAGGTAGAAGATTCCATACAACCTGCCGAAGAAAAAACGCAAAAGTTTGTTAGTGAGCAGGAAACAGCAGAAACGCCTGCCGACGATACGACTGAAAAGTTAGAAGAAGGCAAATAAGAAACCTTGCCTTCTTCACGAGAAATGCTGTGGGTACATCGTCATAAAAACGGAGGCCTAAAAACTCGGTAGACAATGCATTTACAGCAAAGCTGTGATTTTTAAAATGTTAAACATTAAGGAAGAGCGCCGCGAGTGATTCGTAGCGCTTTTTACTTGTAATTGCGTGCGTAACCGTTTTCAACGACTTCCGGAAGAATAAAACAGGTTAGAACCCGGAGATGTTCATAGATTAACATGGGAGAAAGCGCATACCTTTACAGGCGATTCCGTCAACGCCACGGCCATACGAATATGGGGTATAAACCCAACGGGACGTTACGGTAAGTAATCGCAAGAAAGGGGCGTTACGGATTGCCCGAAGTTATAAAACTTTTTGTATATTTGCCGGAGTTCCGCACTTCTAAATATACAATGTATGAAACGAATTGAAACACTGGCCTTGTCAATTGTACTGTTGGCTTTTGTAACAACCCTTCCCGCACGGGAGAGCAATGAAAACCGTTACACATTCCCGCTTACCGGCGCGTCCTTTGCTTCGCCCAACAACGGGCGGTTTGAGGCGGGATGCGAATTGACGGGCGCTACGCCGCTTAACCGCGCCATCGGCGGCGAGGCGATAGCGGATGCTGCCGACCGGCACGACGGACGGGAGACCTATAACGCTTCCGTACGGAAACCGGCGGAAAAACAGGGATTCCCGCCGGTAGAATTTGATAAATATATAAGCTTCTCTAAAAATAGCGTTCATCCTGTAACCAAAGAGCAGGCCAGCCTGCTTTTTACGGATGATAGCCAACAGATCACCGGCAGGAAATTCGGATGGCGTCCCGAAAACGGCCGGGATAGTTATATCCGGCGGCGTATGGGGGCTATCTTTGCGGATACGATACGTAAAATATTCCCGACAAGTGAAATTTGTTAATAGAGTTTACATTGAATAAGATTCTATATACCCGGTTGTTAATTATCTTATCCCTTAATCAATATAATGTTTTAATGTATGCGAATAAAAGAGATCATCCAGACAATTGAACAGCTTGCCCCGCTGCCGCTTCAGGAGGCGTATGACAACAGCGGGTTGCAGGCGGGCGATGCGAACCGGGAAGCAACCGGCGCCCTGCTGTGTATTGATGTAACCGAAAACGTGATTGATGAGGCTCTCTCCCTGGGCTGTAATCTTATTATTTCGCACCATCCCCTTGCGTTCCGGCCGTTTAAGTCGCTCACCGGAAAGAATTATGTGGAGCGGTGCATGATGCAGGCCATCAAACGCGACGTGGCGCTCTATGCCGCACATACCAATCTGGACAATGCTTGTGGAGGCGTTAACTACAAACTGGCGGAGATGCTGGAGTTGCAGAACGTGAAAATTCTGCAACCCTTAGAGAATGCATTATTGAAATTTGTCGCCACCGTGCCGCTCCAGTATGCGGAGAGCGTAAGGAACGCCTTGTTTAATGCCGGCGCAGGGCATATAGGGAATTACGACAGTTGCAGTTATAACCTTTCGGGAGAAGGTACATTCCGGGCAAAAGCGGGGGCCAATCCACACGTAGGGGAGATAGGCCGGCTTCATTTTGAACCGGAAGTGAGAATAGAAACGGTGATTCCCGTCATGAAAAAGGAAGAGGCGCTCCGGGCGTTGCTGGCGGTACATCCCTACGAAGAACCGGTGTTTGATTTCTATCCCATAGCCAACAACTGGCCGCAACACGGCAGCGGAGTGGTGGGGGTGCTGTCGGAACCTATGCCCGAACAGGAATTTTTATACCTGCTGAAAGATATTTTTAATTTGCCTGCCATACAGCACTCAAAAATACAGGGGAGAGATATCCGCGACGTGGCTCTCTGCGGCGGCGCGGGCGCATCCCTTATCCCCAGGGCTATTGCCTATGGAGCCGACGCTTTTATCACGGGCGAAGCTAAATACAACGACTTTTTTGATGCGGAAGGAGGCATACTGCTTGCGGTGGTAGGCCATTATGAATCGGAAATCTGCACTAAAGAGATTTTTTTCGATCTTATTTCAAAAAAATTTCCTACTTTTGCACTGCATAAATCGGCGTTCGACTCGAACCCGGTGAAATATCTGTAAAAAAGGCGGTCAGACTTGTTCCTGCCGATTACAGAGAAATGTGGTAATGAAGCGATGATGCGTCGTTGGATTACTGCATTTTTTTGATTTAATAACGCTCTTTATTGAATGCATATTGATAAACAAAATAAATTATGGCAACAAGGAAAAAAAGTACAGAACAGGAAGTTTCGGTAGAAGATAAACTGAAATCCCTCTACAAATTACAGTCCTATTTATCCGAAATAGACCGGATTAAAACCTTGCGCGGGGAACTTCCGCTCGAGGTGGCCGACCTCGATGATGAAATAGCCGGCCTGGGAACGCGTATCAACAATTTTGAACTGGAGCTCAAGCAATTAGACGAGAACACAAAATTGCAAAAAGGAAAGATAGAAGCCAGCAAGTCGAAAATTGAGAAATACAATAAGCAGCTTGAGAATGTGCGTAACAGCAAAGAATATGACCATCTCTCCAAAGAGATAGAGT
>JAISZV010000195.1 GCA_031284475.1 Proteiniphilum sp.
TTGGTTATCCTTGTCCTACTCTTTGTCCGAATACAATATTTTTTGTATGTTTCCGCTAAAAAGAATATCTTTGTTCAAGTGAAAAATAAAATTCAAAGATTATGGGAAAAATATCGGAAGATGTACGTTTAACCGTACCGAAAAACGATATGCGGCTGTCAGGAAGAAGCAAAATTAAAAATAAAATAATTATATGAAAACACTACGGGCGCCAAAACAAAACGTTTCACAACTTGAAACGATATTCGATAAGATAAAGATACTTCACGAAGCGGGCGCGAAAGCCTCCATCGATCAGGTGAACTGGAAAGAAGATTTCCCGAAAACCCTGCCCGTAACAGTGCGGGTAGCGCATGACGGAGAAACGCTCTACCTTTATTATACGGTGACAGGGGAGGCTGTTCGCGCGGCAAATACCGAAGATTTCGGATCGGTATGGGAAGATAGCTGCGTAGAGTTCTTTATGCAACGTGAAGGAGAAAGCGGCTATCGCAATTTTGAATGCAATATATTGGGGGCGTTGCTTTCCCGCTGGCATGAGACAAGGGAAAAGGGCGAAAAACAGACGGACGAAATGCCTTCTATCCTCAGGCATAGCGCTATTTGCCACAGGTATGAAGGAGACCGGCAGGTGAGCGATTGGAGCATGTACCTGGAAATACCTAAAAAGGCCCTGGGATTTAACGCCCAAGAATCGCTTTCCGGGCAAAAAATAAGGGCTAACTTCTATAAGTGCGGCGACGAAACACCCGAACCTCATTTTTTAAGCTGGAATCCCATCGACCTGCCTAAACCCAATTTTCATGTTCCTCAGTTCTTCGGATTGCTGGAACTGGAATAACGATGGACTACACTGCTCATAATTAAAAAACTAAAATAATGGGAGAAATGAACAAACTGAAAGAGATCGTTTCCCAATTCATCGGGGAAGACGCCAACGTAGAGATAAAACCGCTTGGCAAAGGACATATTAATGATTCATACAAAGTGGTATCGGGTGACGGGGAATACGTATTACAACGGATCAATCACCATATATTCAAGAATATACACGAATTGCAGGACAATATCCGCAGGGTGACGGAACATATCCGTAAAAAACTGAAAGAACAGGGCGTTACCGGTATCGACCGCCGTGTACTTACGCTGATCCCCACGCGGGAAAGAGCGCTTTACTACCGGGATGCTACGGGTGATTACTGGCGGGTAATGGATTTCATCAAGGAGAGCAAAAGCTATGATGACATCAATCCCGAACTGGCATACCGGGCGGGAATGGCTTTCGGCGATTTCCAGAAAATGTTGGCCGATCTGCCGGGAGAGCCGCTGTTTGAGACTATTCCTAACTTCCACAATATGGAAGCGCGTTTGGAGACATTTCGTGAGGCGGTGAAGGCTAATAAAGCGGGGCGGTTGGATGAAGTGGCCGGATTGGTGAAGGAGATTGAAGATCGCGCCGAAGAGATGTGCAAAGCGGAAAAGCTGCACCGCGAAGGCAAACTGCCCAAGCGGATCAATCATTGCGATACCAAGGTGAATAACGTCTTGTTCGATAATGATGACCAGGTGCTTTGTGTGGTGGATCTGGACACCGTGATGCCGGGATATGTGCTTTCCGATTTCGGCGATTTTATCCGGACGGGAGCCAATACCGGCGCAGAAGATGATAAGAACCTCGATAATATATCTGTCGATCTGGATATTTTCGAGGCATACGCAAAAGGTTATTTGAAAAATGCGGCATCGTTCCTCTCCGGTGTGGAGATAGAGAATCTTGCTTTCGGGGCGAAACTGCTTACATACATGCAGACAGTACGTTTCTTCACAGATTATATCGACGGAGATACCTATTACAAAATAGCCTATCCCGAACACAATCTCGTGCGAACCGAAGCGCAGTTCAGGCTGCTGCAAAGCCTTGAAGAGAACTTTGAAAAGATGCGGCAGATCGTAAGGGAAGCTGCGGCGCAATAAATATATTAACCGAAAACAAGCGGTGTAAAGAAAAAAATACTATCTTTGCACCGCTTTATTTTGAGGAGAAAACGTGGCAAAATTCAGTTTGTACAATATTTCCCTGAAAAATCTTTCCGATGGAGTGCATACCTTTGAGTATGACCTGGATAGAATTTTTTTCGATGCTATTGATGGCAACGAAGTGAGGAAAGGTAATGTGAGAGTGGCAGTTAAAGTACGGAAAACGTCATCTACTTTTGAATTTAAATTCGATCTTAAAGGAGTTGTCCAGGTGTCCTGTACCCGCTGTCTGGATGATATGGATTTGGATGTGGATACGCAGAGCCGGTTGATCGTGAAATTCGGTAAGGAATATTCCGAGGAAAGCGATGAAATAGTGATCATCCCCGAAGAGGAAGGAGAAATCAATATTGCCTGGTTCCTGTACGAATTTATTGCCCTTACTATTCCCATCAAGCATGTGCATCCCGCAGGAGAGTGTAACAGGATTGTCTCCTCTAAATTACGCAAACATAGGGCTGTTGGTACAGACGACGCCGATGATGATGACGGAGAAATTCCGGATGATGATTTTTCGGAAGAAGAAGAATCGCAAGATAATGATCCCCGTTGGGACGCCCTCAAAGGGTTGAATCTGGAAGGAAATTGAGTATATAAACAATTAAAAATAAAATATAGAAATGGCACATCCAAAAAGAAGACAGTCTTCTTCAAGACAAGGAAAAAGGAGAGCGCACGATCATGCCAAACTGCCTACTATGGCTATCTGCCCCAACTGCGGAGCTTGGCATATTTACCACACCGTATGCGGCGACTGTGGTTATTACAGGGGTAAATTGGCTATTGAAAAAGACGTAAAGGCATAACTGCCTTCAATTTACAGAATTATGAAAGACCCTGAAACGTCAGAATTGCTTTTCAGGGTCTTTTTCAATGATTATATTTTATCACGATGAGACGATTAAATGCCGTAATCACCGGGATCACAGCCAAAGTGCCGGATTATATCCTCACCAACGAAGAGTTATCTACTATGGTCGATACGTCAGATGAATGGATCATGACCCGGGTAGGGATAAAAGAACGACGGATCTTAAAGGGTGAACAACAAGGTATTTCGGTATTGGGTTCATCTGCCGTAAAAGAGTTGTTGGCGAAAACGAATACGGCTCCCGAAGAGGTTGATGCGGTAATTTTTGCCACCTCCACTCCTGATCACATCCTTCCTTCGGCCGCCTCTGTTGTGGCTGAGCAAAACGGTATTAAAAACGCCTTTTGTTTTGATATGGAGGTAGCTTGTTCTGGATTTGTTTACGGACTGGAGATTTGCAATGGCCTCATCCAAACAGGCAAATATAAAAAGATCATTTTACTGGCGGGCGATAAGATGTCGTCCATCACCA
>JAISZV010000224.1 GCA_031284475.1 Proteiniphilum sp.
CCATCGCTCTCCCTGCCTATTGAAAGATAGCGCCTCATTCATAAGTAAAGCATATTTTTCACTGTTGATATAGTTAGGTAATCTCAATGCATATAGTGAAGCAAATTCTGATCTTAAAATTACGACAGGCTTTCTTTCCTCCCCTCTTTTGGTTGTAATCAATATAACACCATTTGCTCCACGGGCTCCATATACTGCAGTAGCAGATGCGTCTTTCAGTACCGTGAAGGTTTCTACCTCTTGTGCATTTATTAGATTCATATCTCTTTCAACGCCATCCACTAAAATTAATGGTGAATTATTTGTGAGTGAAGCTAATCCACGTATGTATACTTGTGCTGCATCATATCCCGGCTCTCCGGATGATTGCCGTGTTATTATACCCGGCATCTTCCCTGAAATGGCATTGGCAATATTGGGAGTGGAAATTTTTAATACATTATCGGTGCTAATCTGAGAGATAGAACCTGTTACGGAAATTTTCTTCTGTGTGCCGTATCCTACAACTACGACTTCATCAATTTCCTCTGCGCTCTCTTGCAGAGTGATATTGAAGACATACTTACCCTCGGTACTTATGTCCAGATCTATATACCCAATATAGGAGATACGGATTATAGCCGAGTCCTCAACTGTAAGGGAAAATCGCCCATTAATGTCAGTTATAGTACCATTAGATGTACTTAATTCTACTACGTTTGCCCCAATAATAGGGAGCGAATTTTCATCTACTACTATTCCTGAAATTTGTTTCTTTTGTTTTTGTAGGGCTTCTTTTTTTGTTCTACTGTTTTCATGACCGGTTGGATCATAAGGCATTTCATACGAATTAGAAAATGTATTACTGTTCACACTTACACCAACCTCGAATGCCGATTCACTAATTGTTTCATATTTAAACTTTGACACATTTGTCTCAATGAATACAGCATTGCCTGTTGCATTCATTGAAAAAATAACGAAAAAGAGTAAAAGTGTTACAACCTTGAAGACTTTGAATGTTTTGCAACATTTTTGGCCTACCGCAACTTTAGATTTAATCATTTGATTCATACACATCTGATGATTTTGTTTACGAAGTTATTACACTGAGTATTTCTCAAAAATTGATTCCTGATAAATCATTTTGACCTTTGTAGTGCGAGATTCATTTCTTTTCGTATTCATAGGCTTTTTAATTATTATCGAAAATTTATTCTTTTATGTGAATTTATATCGGTCTTTCTTTGAGTCGTCTATATAAAGCAATCTTGTTTTTCTATTATTTATTATGCAATCAGATAGAAATGCGATATTTTTTAAATTAGCTGTATATCAGCTGATAATCTAAAAAGTTGAGCATTTTTATGCGTTTTTTAAATTATTAATAACGCAAATATACGCATGTCTAGTGTAAAAAAAAAGAATATGCACGCTATTTAGTAAAATATAACATTTATGTGATATATTACTAAAAACACACTCTCCTCCGATGATTGAAAGGAATCATTTAGAGTAAACTTCATTCTTAGCTGATAACCGAATTTTGATTTTATATCAAAAAAAGGAGAGATTGGATTATTGTGTTGAATTTCTTATGAGTGAAAGTAGTTTTGAGGCCGGCTTGAGATTGGAATAAGCAATCCATATCTAAATTATTTTTATTTGTTTCCGATACTCTACAAGTTCATCATCGCCCGGATTTAACTCAGTAATAAGATATGAAATATCATGCAAATCGGCAACCCTATATCTTTTTGAGATATTTAATTTTTCCGAGATTGCCAGTACTGCTGTTTTATCTGCCACCTTTATCATAGCTTTATTCACCTGTACGGTTTCCCAATCAATATCGCTGAATCCGTTTTCTAAGGATACAGCGTTAACTCCCATAAAACAAATATCGCACTTTATATTAGAGATATCATTTACAACACTTGCTCCGGTGTGGATATTTGCATTCTTATTTAATTTGCCGCCTATAGTGTAAACTTTAATATTTTCATGATCAGAAAGAGTAATTGCAATTTGAGGGCTGACAGTAAAAATTGTAAGATTTAGTTTCTGGGGAATTTGATTTGCTAGTTCTATAATAGTTGTTCCTCCTTCAAGGAGCAGAGTCATATCATTTTGTATCAACGAGATAGCCTTTAATGCGATTTTTTTCTTTTCATCATGCGCATAGATGTTATTATCGGCTAAAAAAGGTCTTACAAAAGATTTACTTATAGCACCTCCATGAACCTTGATAATCCTATCTTCATCGGATAACTCCTTTAAATCTCTTCTAATAGTATCTTCCGACACATTAAGTAACGTGCTTAAATCTACAGATAATACTTTGTTGTGAAGGTTAATCTCTTTCATGATAATTTTATGGCGCTCTTCTTTTAACATGACAAAATCAAACAAATAGAAATTAAATTATTCAATAAGATATTACTGATTGCAAATTTAGATAAAAAAATGACATTCTTTCCATTTTGTAATTAGCAACTTCCTCTAAAAAATGTTATGAAAAGCTTCTCATAACGCTTTCCGCTGTTTGAAGAGCGACCTGAACATGAGGCCCGTATTCCACAAGAGCGATGAAGCTTGTGACGCGTACATCCACCTGGCCTTGCCGGCCTATTGGATGGTAAACATGGTACGGTTCCAACTAAAAAAGGAGGGTATCCGCTCAATATTAGCCGGATCCGAATCAGATCACACATACCTAAGGTCGCTACTGGCATGATAGAAACCCTTTATAACCTGAGTGCGGACGGAATGGGTGATGTGCAGACCGTCGAATAAATGCCAGAACATTCGCTTACCGATATCAACAACTACACATTTGCGTCTAACTTTGAAGCCATCAGAGCCCGGATGAAAATACCTCCGATGACTAACGATTACACTCGCCTTGCAGTAACCGTAGCGTACCGGTTGAGCGATTTCACATCTGATCTTATTGGCAAACAGTTGCTTTCAATAGCTCCCTGGATAAATTAACCGGCATCCGGAACACAATGATTAACGACCAACGCTGCCGGCCATGGCTCGAAGACATCTCTAAAAATCACATCTTTGTCCCATTTATTTCAAAAGAGCTCTCCTCCGTTGGTTGGACGATGCTTTTCAACCGTGAGGGATATGACAGTTTTTGGGCGAAGAACCGGTAATAATCCTAAAGATAAACCAAGCAAAAACCCTGATTATTAGCGTATGGATATTTTTATCAAAACTCCTTCGGGTAGGATTTGTCAAAGAATTGGAATAAAAAATTCTTTTTTATTTGGATACTGATAACAATTATGTTATCTTTAACGTCATTATGCCAAGAACTTTGGCAAATGATGACAAAGCGCTAAAAGCGCGGGAAAAGAAATTGATTGAAAATCTCAACTTCTTCCTCCGTAACTATAACCGGCTACTCGCAATCGGTTATCGAAAAGCAGTGTTAGATGCTGAAATTCGTTGGCTTAAGGAAGAACTCAAGAAAATGAGTCGGCGCATTTAGCAGAAAAAAACACGGAAGGGACGCTCGACGTGTGTTTCTTTTCTATATTTACTAACAAAAAACGGGTTATGGAAGCTAAGAAAAAATTGGGGGAACTGAAAAAAGCGTGGATCGACGCTAAGGGAAACCCCATCTGCGTGCCAAAATTGACAGCGAGATGGATGCGTTTTTCAATTCGCTTACTGAAGTACAGCGTAAAGAAGTGATACAGTCTACTGATACCGAGTTTGGCCGGATCCGAGCCGAAGTTATGGATATAAACGATACGCTCAATGTCCGGGATCTGCTTGCCGAGATACTCCCTCTGGTTTCCGTTTCACATCTCTCAAAAAAATACTTTGATAAATCTGCATCATGGTTTTACCAAAGAATGAACGGGAATCTTGTGCATGGGAAGCCTGCCAAATTTACTCCCGATGAATTAATCACGTTGAGACGGGCGCTCGACGAATTATCGGAGAAATTCTCACAAACCTCAAAACAGTTGGCTGTATGATATTACTATAAGTACTTAGTACTTCTATTTGGAGGCTGTATCAAAATAGAAAATAAGCCTTTGAGAATTGAATATCCGGAATTGTTCTCCGATAGGAATACTAATAGAAAGAGGGTGAAATCACATTGTGATACACCCTCTTCAACATTCTCAGAGGCGCCAATTGAACTTAATCAACTGGGATAAGCGAGTATAGAGGTACCTGGCGGATTCGAACCGCCGTCGACGGTTTTGCAGACCGGCGCCTAACCACTCGGCCAAGGTACCGATTACGCTTAAAATAGTTTGCAAAGGTAGGATATTTTTTTGATTTATAAAAAAGATTGCTTTGCTTTTTCTCGCTTTTCTGCCGGCTCTCTTCCCTCGAACGAAAGCGGAGGCGACAGATACTCACGTGTTTTTTCCGGCAATCTGCCCATAATGCGACAATCCTACGAAAACAACAACCTAAAAGCGTCGCTCACCCTCTTCACCTGTTGAATATCGATCTTCGTCTTCTTATCGAATCCTTTCAGGTTATTGAAGGGGACGAGTATACGCGAGAAACCCAGTTTCTCGGCTTCCTTAATGCGTTGCTCTATGCGATGTACAGGCCGTATCTCACCGGATAACCCCACCTCGCCGCAAAGGCAAGTATCGCACTCAATCGTCATGTCGAGGCTGGACGAAAGTACGGCGCTGATGACCGCGAGATCCATACCGGGATCGCTCACACGCAAACCGCCGGCAATATTCAGGAAAACGTCTTTCTGCGCCAATTTGAATCCGGCCCGCTTTTCGAGGACAGCCAGCAACATGTTCATCCGGCGGATGTCAAATCCCGTGGCGGAACGCTGGGGCGTACCATACGCGGCGGTACTTACCAGCGCTTGCGTTTCGATCAGGAAAGGGCGGACGCCTTCAATGGCGGCAGCAATGGCTACGCCGCTCAGGCCGTCATGGTTATGGGTGAGCAGCAGTTCAGACGGGTTGCTCACCTCGCGCAATCCCGACTGGTTCATTTCATAAATAGCCAGTTCCGCAGTACTGCCAAACCGGTTCTTGACGGCGCGAAGAATACGGTACACATAGTGTTGGTCGCCTTCAAACTGCAACACGGCGTCCACTATATGTTCCAGGATTTTAGGCCCGGCTATGCTCCCATCCTTAGTGATGTGGCCGATCAGCAGCACCGGCGTACCCGACTGTTTGGCGAATTTAAGCAGTAGCGAAGCACACTCGCGCACCTGGGAAACGCTGCCGGGGGACGATTCCAACGCCTCGCTGTAAACTGTCTGCACGGAATCGATGATCAATAATTGCGGCGACACTTTCTTCACATGTTTAAATATCTCGTCGAGATTGGTTTCACACACAATCAGGCAATTATCATTTTTAAGGCCGATCCGGTCGGCACGCAATTTCAACTGCCCGGCGCTCTCTTCACCCGACACATAGAGCGACTTCACTTCCGTGAGTTTCAGAATAGTTTGCAGCACCAGGGTCGATTTCCCGATGCCCGGCTCCCCTCCTATCAGCACAACAGAGGCAGGCACCAGCCCTCCGCCCAGCACACGGTTTAGCTCCCCGTCGTTCATGTCGATCCGGGGCAGTTCATCGGCTTTGATCTCGCTCAGCGTCATCGGTTCACTCTTCACTTCCCCGAAAGAGCGGGTATCATCCTGTCCTGCCTTGCGTATCAACTCCTCCGTAAAGGTTGACCATTCACCGCAAGCAGGACATTTTCCCATCCACTTGGGAGATTCGTACCCGCAGTTAGAGCAAAAATATACAGACTTCAGTTTGGCCATGCAGTTGTTGTTTAGAAAAGTAAAGATAGAGAAATTTCTTGTATTTTTGTAGCGCATATAAAACGATTACAGATGTCAGTTATTCATACACTCGTTTCCAAATCACTGAATATTCCCCTCAAGAATGTAGAGAACAGCATCAAACTGCTGGAAGAAGGCGCTACCATCCCTTTTATCAGCCGTTACCGGAAAGAGGTAACGGGAGGATTGGATGAAGTAAAGATAGCCAATATCAAAGAACTGAACGAGAAATACCTGGAACTCGAAAAGAGAAAAGAGTATATAATTAAGTCTATTTCGGAACAGGAGAAGTTAACCCCCGAACTCGAAAAGCAAATCACCGGTTGCTGGGACAGCACAGAACTGGAAGATATTTATCTGCCTTATAAACCGAAACGGCAGACCCGCGCCGAGATTGCCCGCAAAAACGGGCTGGAACCCCTCGCCAAATGGCTGACGGCGCAACATAACGGTTCGGCGGAAGCGAAAGCAGCGCAATATATAAATGAGAACGTACCCGACCCGGAAGCGGCGCTGAAAGGTGCGCGCGACGTCATTGCCGAATGGGTGAACGAAGACGCCCAAACACGGCAGACGGTACGGAATATGTTTGCCCGCGATGCGGTAATCGCCTCGAAAGTGGTGAAGGGAAAAGAGGAAGAAGGAGAGAAATACAGGGACTATTTCGATTTTTCCGCACCCTTGTCGCGCTGTCCGTCGCACCGGCTTCTGGCGATTCGCCGCGGCGAAAGCGAAGGGTTTCTGCGTGTATCCATCTCTCCCGATGATGAGAAATGCCTCGACAGGCTTGTGCCGCGTTATGCCAAAAATGATACCGAAGCGGCCGATCAGGTGGAAGAGGCGGTGATCGACAGTTACAAACGCCTGTTGAAACCTTCCATAGAAACAGAGTTTGCCAATCTCTCCAAAGAGCAGGCCGACGAAGCGGCTATTGCCGTATTTGCGGAAAACCTGCGTCAATTGCTTCTGGCGCCTCCTTTGGGACAGAAACGCATCCTCGGCGTAGATCCCGGTTATCGTACCGGATGCAAATTAGTCTGTCTGGATGAACAAGGAAACCTGTTACATAACGAAACCATCTATCCCCATCCTCCGCAGAATGAATTTGCCAAATCGGCGGGCAAAGTGGTGAAATTGGCCTCCACCTACCGGATCGACGCCATTGCCATCGGAAACGGCACAGCAAGCCGCGAAACGGAACGCTTTATCGCCAACCTGCGGTATGAGAAAGAGGTGAAAGTGTTTGTGGTAAGCGAAAGCGGCGCATCGGTCTATTCCGCCTCAAAGACTGCCCGTGAAGAATTTCCCGAATATGATGTAACGGTGCGCGGCGCTGTCTCCATCGGACGGCGGCTGAGTGATCCGCTTGCAGAATTAGTGAAGATTGACCCCAAGTCGATTGGCGTAGGGCAGTACCAGCACGATGTGGATCAGTCGAAACTCAAACGGTCGCTCGACCAGACCGTGGAGAACTGCGTGAATCTCGTGGGAGTGAACCTTAATACGGCCAGTAAGCACCTGCTCACCTATGTATCAGGGTTAGGTGAGGCGCTGGCGCAAAATATCGTGAATTACCGCGCGGAGCACGGCCCGTTCCGTTCGCGCAAGGAGCTAAAGAAAGTGTCGCGCCTGGGAGAAAAAGCGTTTGAACAATGCGCCGGATTCCTCCGTATTCCCGATGCGGAGAACCCGTTGGATAACTCCGCCGTGCATCCCGAAAGCTACGCGATTGCGGAACGGATGGCCAAAGACCTACAATGTACGGTGAAAGAGTTGATCCGCAATAAACCGCTTATCGAAACCATCGATATTAACCGCTACAAAACGCAAACAGTGGGCGAAGAAACGCTTACGGATATATTGCAGGAACTGGAGAAACCGGGGCGGGATCCGCGCACGCAAGTGCAGGTGCTGGAATTTGACCCCGACATCCGCACTATCAACGACCTGAAAGAGGGGATGACGCTCCCCGGCATCGTTACCAACATCACCAATTTCGGTTGTTTCGTGGACGTGGGTATTAAGGAGAACGGATTAGTGCATATTTCGGAACTGGCAGACCGTTTCGTTTCCAACCCCACCGAAGTGGTATCGCTTCACCAGCATGTCCGCGTGAGAGTGTTGTCTGTTGATTTGGAACGCAAACGGATTCAGTTAAGCATGAAAAAAGCGGAAGAGTGATTGGGCGGGAAGGCGACAAAAATATTTCCGCCGGCAGCAACACACCGGTTCTGCCGACGGAATAATAATATTTTGCCTACGGATTAATAATATTTTACCTAAGGCTCTTGTACATTGACGAAGGAAAGTATATCTGGAATCCTACGTTTAAAGACAGTCCGTTGGAACTGCCCGTTCCGAATGTTCCATTGTAAAGCAATAAACTCTCTACGGCTACATTCTTGGAAAGGAAATAAGAATAACCCGGTCCGAAATTCACATTGAAACCAATATCGGCCCCTCTAATGCCTCCAAGTCCTGTTCCGGCTTCCAAAAACCAACGGCCCTGTTTCAACAATGTATCAAATTCATTTTCTCCGAAATAATAACGACCGAATGCATTCACGTTGTAAGCATAAGCATCATTGCCCGGTTGAGCCGTGTAACTTAGCCCCACCTTACCGCCAATGGCAATATTATCTTGAATAAAATAGCCCACACGCGGGGTTAAAGTAATATTGAAAACATTGTCGTTACCCACTCCCAGGCTCAAATCTCCGATACCTCCGCCTACCAATGTACTGCCTTTCTGAAGTTGAGCAGTAGCAATGCCTATAGAACAGGCAAAAATTAAAACAGCAGCAAATAAAAATTTTCTCATTCTTTTAAGTTTTATTGGTTTTACATAAAGTATTGCCGGCTTTTATAAGAAGCCTCAATTTCTAAATACAACAAATTCCTTTTCTTTTTGTTCGTATCGTTCGTATCGTTTGTTTCGCTCGTTTCATTTGTTTTGTTCGTACAAAGTTTAGAAATCCAATGTCAATTGCGGTTCAATAAGTCGAAAACTCCTCCGGTGATGGGGTGTAACGCCATACCGTCTGATCGCTTCCCGATGGGCTTTGGTAGGGTATCCTTTATTGCGGCGCCAATCATACAAAGGGTATTTTTCATGGAGTTGCCGCATATATTCATCGCGGTATGTTTTTGCAAGGATCGAAGCGGCGGCAATAGACCGGTATTTCGCATCTCCCTTGATCACACAGGTATGGGGTATGTTTTCAAAAGGACGGAAGCGGTTACCGTCCACCAGAATATGTTCAGGCGGTATAGCCAGATGAGCCAAAGCGCGATGCATCGCCTTTACGGAAGCCCATAATATATTGATCTCGTCGATCTCTTCCGGGGAACAGGTTTCCACCGCATAGCACAAGGCATTTTCTTCGATAATCCTCCTTAGTTCTCCCCGCTCCTTTTCGGAAAGTTGTTTGGAGTCATTCAAGGCGTCGCAATGAAAGTCCTCAGGGAGGATGACCGCGGCAGCAAAAACAGGCCCGGCCAAACAGCCGCGCCCCGCTTCATCGCACCCGGCTTCCAACCGGCCCGGTTGCATACAAATCATTAACGGATCAAACTGTTTCATTTCATTCCTCTTTTCAATTTCCCGCTACATCCATCACCTGACCGCCTTTTCACCTCATATCACCGGAGAGGTATCACTATCCGGTTATCTTCCGGCGGAAAATCGAATGTAAACGATTCCGGATCGGCCGCGCCGCCCATTTGGTCGGCAAAAAGGCGAATCGCCGCCTCCATAACCGGATCAGGCTTTTCATCGCCCTTCACATGCATCAGGTTCAGTTGCACAATCACATCGGTAAGAGCGTTGAGGGTCTCCTCCGGCATAGGTACGCCCAACCCTTCCAACCGGTTCTTAGCCGCCCGCCGGGTCATGGCCTCCAGTTTATCCCGGTACACCGCAGCCAGATCAGGATTGCCCGGAATAGAGTCCACAAAACGGGTATCAATCGAAAGCCCTCCATCGCCCAGTTCCATGATCCTGTAGCCGAAAGGGTATTGCGCCAACGATGCGGTTTCCACATCATAGATAACGCTTCCGTCAGAGGAGGTATGCATAGTGATATCATTGGCGTGGAAATGTCCCGTAAAGACCACTTTCAATCCGGCGGCGGCAAGGAGTCCGGCGTTCTTTTCCCACTCATCTATCAGGTATTGGTGAAAGAAAGCCGACTGGTAAGGCATGTGTTCCACTAAGCCGTGATGCATCATTCCCAATACGGTAATTCCTTTATCTTTTGCTTCATAGAGGATGTCAAGCGCCCAATCCATTGTCGCAGGAAGGATGCGGCCGCCGGTGATAGAGGTTGCTATATGCTCCGAATACCGGTTGCTATCAAAACAGAGAAGCCAGGTAGACTTATTGACCCCGGCGAGATAGCTCAGCGACGCCTGATCCCTTTTCAACGCGTCCGAATAACCGAATGGAGCATATAGTTCCGCAAATTCCTCTTTTGAAACAGTTTCGACCGGTGCGGCCTTGTTACCCCGGTAGGCTTTCGCGTCGGGGATATTGATATCATGATTACCGGGGATCACGAGAATACGGGTTCCATGGTTTTGTAACGGGCGGAGTTTCTCAATAAAACCGAGATGGCTTTGTTTCTCACCGTGATTGGCGATATCTCCCGTTATCAGCAACAGATCAGGCGCTTCCTTATGTAAATCGTCTAATGCCGCTTCCAGCGCCGCATGTAAATCCGTTATATTTCTGCCGGTCGCTCGCTCGTATGCAAAAAGCGCTTCTCCTTCTTCGGCGAGCTGCTTGTCGAGAAAATGAATATCGGTAATCACGGCGATCTTTACCGCACCGGGATCTCCGGAAGAAGCGCATCCGGTAAAAAGGATAAATAGGAGAATGAAGACGGCTCCTATATCATGAATTAAGCAAATTTTCGATCTCATCGATATCGGAGCGGAACCCTTTGTCCACTTCGTAATAATCTTTTACCTTATTGCAGGAATGAAGCACGGTAGCATGATTACGGTTACCCACCTGCGCGCCTATCTGAGAGAGAGACAATTCGGTATGTTTCTTGATAAAATACATGGTCACTTGGCGTGCCTGTACTATTTCACGCTTATGGGAGGCGGAGTGGATAAGCTCTTTCTTTACATGATAAAAGTCCGACACCGTATCCTGTATTCTCTGCACGGTGATACGCTTTTTCTCAAATTTAATGCTTTGTTCCACCACTCTCCGGGCCAGGGGCAGGTCGATCTCACGGTTGTTGATGATGGAGTGAGCCATGAGAGAAACCACAATCCCTTCCAGGTCACGCACGTTTTCCGTTACATTTCCGGCGATAAAGTCGATCACATTTTCGGGAATAGTAAGCCCGTCGGCGAGTACCTTGTTCTGGAGTATCTTTTTGCGGAGTTCCTCATCGGGGCGCTTCAGCTCGGAGGTAAGTCCCCATCGGAAACGGGTAAGCAACCGTTCTTCCACGCCCTGCATATTCATGGGCAGGCAATCGGAAGTCATGACCAATTGCTTATTGTTTTGATGCAGGTGATTAAAAATGTGGAAAAAAGTATTCTGCGTTTTCTCCAATCCCGACAGTTCTTGAATATCATCGATCAGAAGCACATCGATACTCTGGTAAAAGTTGATGAAGTCATTGATCGTATTGAACCGGCGGGCGTCGGTATATTGCACCTTGAAAAGATGGGCGGAAAGATAGAGCACTTTCTTTTCGGGATAGAACTCCTTCACCCTCGAGCCGATGGCATGGCAGAGGTGTGTTTTTCCAACGCCGGAATTACCATGAACAAACAGCGGATTGAATGCCGTTTTTGCCGGATTCATGGCGACAGCTTCGGCGGCGGTACGGGCAAGCCGGTTACTTTCGCCTTCAAAAAAATTGAGGAAAGTATATTTGGAATTAATCTGGGAGTCAAATTCAGAGGTTTCTACCCTGTCGAAAGGGCTGGGGACTTTCGCCGATATTTTACCGGTAGTATTCCTTCCCGCTCCTGCATAGGGTTTGGATTCCCCGCGAAGTTCAACGGCGGTATTACTTTCTGCCTCTACCAGGATACGGTAATTGAGGATGGTACCCTCCCCTATTTCTCTATAGAGTGTATACTGAATGAGATCGAGGTATTTATCCTCCAGATATTCATAAAAAAACTGACTGGGAACCTGCACGGTAAACACATGATCCTGGTACTTTAGCGGAACAATGGGTAAAAACCACGTATTGAACGCCGGTTCGGGGATATTGTCCCGAATGACATTCAAACAATTATTCCATAAAAGTCGGCAATCCTTATTCATTGACAAAAATGATCTTTTTCTTCACTAACGGAAATGCAAATTTTCAAAAAAAAAACGAGATAAAAAAATAAACTCCAGGCCGGGATTTTTCTCATCAAAAAATATGCTATTTATCAACAAAATACAATCAACTTTCTTTTTATCAGTTAATTATAAGGAGAGAGAAAGATAAATACAACTGATTGACAGCGTGATATAAAAAGCTCCAACCCATTTAACAAATCTCAAAAAAGTTACGATAATGTTACTTAACTTCGGTCATCCAAAGAGTTCGCTCTTTCTTCCCCGTCAATACATTATTTAGAAAAAATCTAAATAATGCTCTCAAGGAAACGCGAGGCCAAAACCTCAATGACTCAAAAAAGACGTACCCTTATGGTCAAATACCGGTCGGGGTTTTGGCGAATATCTTCCAACAATTTGGTTGCCGTATCAATTGTTACATTGAGGCTGTCGTG
>JAISZV010000256.1 GCA_031284475.1 Proteiniphilum sp.
TTTTGTGCTTGTTTTCGTTATTCGCTTCCCTGCAATTAAATGCGGCAACTCTTTTTGTGGAAGCGGAAAGTTTTCAGGAGAAAGGGGGATGGGTTGTAGATCAGCAATTCATAGACTTAATGGGATCTTCTTATCTTATGGCGCATGGCCTCGGACGCCCGGTAGCGGATGCTGTAACGGAGGTTACTTTCCCGGAAAAGGGGATATATTACGTATATGTACGCACCTATAATTGGACTTCTCCGTGGACAGATAAAGAAGGGGCGGGCAAATTCCTGTTTTCTGTCGGAGGGAAGAAGCTTTCGGTTGTATTGGGAAATACCGGTTCGGAGTGGATGTGGCAGGAAGCAGGTAAGATAAATATAAAGGGAGTGAAAACTCAAATCGCCCTTCATGATCTGACGGGATTTAACGGGCGCTGTGATGCTATCTACTTTACAACAGAAAAAGAAGGCGTCCCTCCTTCAGCAATGAATGAGTTGGAGATATTTCGCCGGAACGCTTTGGGATTACCAAGCGTAGCTCCGTCCGGCGGTAATTATGATTTTGTAGTGGTTGGGGCTGGCATTGCGGGAATGTGCGCCGCAATTTCAGCCGCCCGTTTAGGATGTAAAGTAGTTCTGATAAATGATCGCCCCGTGTTGGGCGGTAATAATAGTTCTGAGGTACGCGTTCATTTGGCGGGAAGAATTGATGTAGCGCCCTATGAAGAATTGGGTAATCTGTTGAAAGAGTTTGCCCCTACCCGTGGCGGGAATGCGCAACCGGCCGGCTATTACGAAGATGAGAAGAAGTTGGCCGCTATTCTTGCAGAGGAAAATATTACTTTATTTACCAATTTTCGAGCTATGGCTGTTGATATGGATGGAGATAAAATTCGCTCGGTATTAGTTCGTCATATTGAAAATGGAGAAGAATTAACTGTAAGCGCTCCGCTTTTTTCCGACTGTACCGGCGACGGAACGATTGGCTATTTGGCCGGGGCTGATTTTTTGATGGGGCGGGAAAGCCGGGATCAATATCATGAAAGTATGGCTCCCGAACAACCCGATAAAATGACAATGGGCGCTTCCGTACAATGGTATTCGGTAAAAGAAGAAAAACCGGTTCCCTTTCCCCCATTTAATTATGGTATTGCTTTCGCCGAAGAAAACTGCGAAAAGACCTCAATGGGTGAATGGAACTGGGAAACAGGAATGTATCTTGATCCGATAAAAGATTTTGAACGCATCCGGGACTACGGAATGTTTGTGATCTTTTCTAATTGGAGTTTTTTGAAGAATGATTTGAAAGAGAATCAACCGTATAAAAACAGCAAATTGGATTGGGTAGCTTATATAGCCGGGAAACGCGAGTCGCGACGGTTATTGGGCGATTATGTGGTCAAAGAGCAAGACCTTACGGGCCACTTGCTACAGGAAGATGGTACCGCAACCGCTACACGCGCCATTGATCTCCATTATCCCGATCCTGAAAATACCAAATACTTTCCCGGTAACGAATTTAAAGCCGTGGCGGAATATACATTGATCTACGGTTATCCGATCCCTTATCGCTGCTTCTATTCGCGTAACATAGATAACCTCTTTATGGCCGGTCGCAATATAAGTGTAACACATATTTCGTTAGGTTCCGTCCGTGTAATGCGTACTACCGGTATGATGGGAGAAGTGGTGGGTATGGCTGCTTCCGTTTGCAAGAAATACAATGTCAATCCACGCAAAGTATACCATAATCATTTGGATGAACTCAAATCATTGATGAAAGAGGGAGTAGGGAAGAAAGGGCTTCCCGATAATCAAAGGTATAATGAAGGCAGAACTTTGACGGAAAAACCGGTGATTAAAATAAATACCGAACGGGAACGGGAATAAAAGTTTTTATGTTTTAAATCAAATGAGATGATAATTATGCAAAATCCCCAGTGGAAAGCGCTACATTTGCCGGTAAGACCAATGTTGCCGGACCGACACAGCGTGCATCCGGACGGCCGGAGATCGTTCCGCTTTACTTGCAACAGCAAGCCGGGTAATACCAAACAGGAAGTAAGCGCCGGCAACATCCGGAATCTGAATATCCGGTTTACGCCGGACAAGAAATTGAAAGAAGTTATACAAAAGGCGGGATTTGTATATTCCGAAACAATGGTAGAAGGTTGCATCCGGCGTTGCGGATATTCGCAGTTGTGGACACGGATATTCGCAGTTGCGGACACGAATATTCGCAGTTACCGGTCACGAATATTCGCAGTTGCCGTCACGAATATAAGAATTATCAATTTGTTATAAAAAGCGAAAGAGTTACTCGATAAGCCGACGCAGGATGCAGGATAAACCTTGAGGTTTGCTATGCGCGTTGCGCTTAAAAAGGAAAATACTTATTCATCAATCCCTAATTACAGATTTATATATGAAAAGTTCATACTATCTTTTTCTTATTTCTTTTTTACTGTTTTTACCTTCATGTAAAACTTCAAAAGAAACGGCTTTAGTCGATAAGCCTAACATCAGCGGCGTTTATCCGCACCTTGCCTATTATAATAACGAAGGAGAATGCGGTACGGGAGCGGTGGTTCCCTGGGCGGGGAGCCTGTGGGTGATTACCTATGGCCCTCATTTGCCTTATGGTTCATCCGATAAATTATATCAGGTTACCCCCGGCTTGGAGCAAATAGTCCGTGACGAGAGCATCGGCGGAACTCCTGCCAACCGAATGATCCACAAAGAAAGCAACCGGCTTTTCATCGGACCCTATGCCATTGGTGCGGACGGGAATGTACATTCCATTCCATATACTATTATGCCGGGAAGGCATACGGGTAATGCGCGTCATCTTACCGATCCTGCCAACAAAATCTACTATGGCACCATGGAGGAGGGATTTTATGAAGTAGATGTAAATACGCTGGAAGTGAATGAACTGTTCCGCGACGGTAATCTGGATCGTAAACCCGGAGAGATGGATCAGGAAGCGGCATTGCTCCCCGGTGCGCATGGCAAAGGG
>JAISZV010000336.1 GCA_031284475.1 Proteiniphilum sp.
AAAAGAAACCGGCCAAAGACAAAATAGCCGTCTTGTATGCCGAAGGCGAAATTGTTGCCGAAGCGCTTTCCGATTTTTACAGTTCGGGAGTGATTACGGCAAAGACTTACGTCGGCGAACTGAATAAACTCAAAGACGACGAAAACGTGAAAGCCGTTGTTTTCCGCATCAACTCGCCGGGCGGAAGCGGTTATATTTCCGAACAAATCTGGCACGCCGTCAAACAGTTACGGGCTGTGAAACCGGTCGTCGTTTCGATGGGCGATTATGCCGCCTCAGGCGGGTATTACATTGCCTGCGGCGCCGATAAAATTATTGCCGAACCGACTACCATCACCGGTTCGATCGGCGTTTTCGGTATTTTCCCGAACGGCGAAGAGTTAGCCAAACGAATGGGGGCTTCTTACGACGGCGTATCGACAAACAAACATTCAAACTTCGCCAACGAAACCCTCTCTATTCCTCTCTTAGGCATAGGGTTATTGCCCGCCCGGGCGCTCAATAGCGACGAATGTACCCTGGTGCAAGCCTACATCGAACGGTTTTATGATGTATTCCTGAGCCGCGTTTCCGAAGGACGGGGGAAAACCAAAGAAGAAATCGACTCCATTGGACAAGGACGGGTATGGACCGGCAACCAGGCGCTGCAATTAGGTTTAATAGACGACCTGGGAGGCCTCGATACGGCTATTCGCGAAGCGGCCGCTTTGGCTAAAACCGAAGATTACTCCGTGCAGGAATACCCCGCGCAAAAAGATTTGTGGATAAGCCTGCTCGAAGAATCTTCCGAAAGCGTACAGGCCCGAATCACCCAGGCATTTATAGGCAAAGACATCTTCAATCGGAAACAACTGCTGAAAGCCTGGCAAGGCTACGATTACCGCCAAGCGGTAACGCCGTTTAGTATTCCGTAAAAGCCAATCACGCACACATACGCCCGGCGTATATGAACGCCTACGCCCATCGTATATGAGCCCTACGCCCAGCGTATATGAACGTCTACGCCCAGCGTATATGGCTGGAAGGAGGAAAAGCGGAAGGGAAAATGCATAACCACAGATATCCGGGCGAATATCCGGTTACGCGCTCCCGAACGAGCCGCCGACAATGTCGAGCAGTTCGTTGGTGATGGATTGCTGACGCAGTTTGTTGTATTCCATCGTAAGCGCTTCGGTGAGATCGTCGGCATTATCGGTCGCGATCTTCATTGCCGTCATGCGGGCGGCATGTTCCGAAGTAACCGAATCGAGGTGAGCGGTAAAGAACTTTATTTTCAGTATTTTAGGGATGAATTGTGTTATGATGGTTTTTCTATCGGGCTCAATGATATAGTCGGGAGCCGGTTTGTTACCGCCGGCCGGTTCCCTGTCGGTAGTTTTCCCCGCCCCCGGTTCCCCGGCGTTTGTTTTCCCGTCATGGAGCGTATCCGGCCCGATGGGAAGGAACGGCTCGTTGACCACCACCTGCGACCCTTTGCTGCGGAAATGGTGATAGATAAGTTCCACCCGGTCTATTTCCCCTTTCCGGTACATCTCCATCAGTTCTCCGGCAATCTTTTGTGCGTTGTCATAGGATGGTTCCTCGCTGATTGCACTGTAATCCTCTTGCGGTTCCAGTTCCATGTTACGTATGGCTTTCGCCGCTTTTTCCCCTATGAGCCAGACCAGGATATTTTCTTTTCCGAGCGGCATATAGTGTGCCGTTACCGCTTTCACTTTGTCGGAAATATTATCGTTGAACCGGCCGGCCAAACCGGAGTTGGAGGCAAAAACCACGATGGCGACCCGTTTAACGGCGCGCGTTTGCAAAAAAGGCGAGTCTGCCTCCCCTTCCTGGCAGGGAAGCAACTGTAGTATCCGGTACAGGTTTTGTTCGTAGGGATAGAGATTCTGGATGATACGTTGGATTTTCCGCAACCGGACGGAAGAGATCATCATCATGGCCGATGTGATCTTTTGCGTAGATCGTACCGACTGAATCCTGCTTTTTATCTCTTTCAACTGCGCCATCGTTTCAAGAGTTTATTGTTTTCGCGGTATCTGCCGCTACTGTTTCAATAATCTTACCGATCTCATCATTTATTTGGCCTTCTTTCAGCGGATCGAGCGCATCGTGGCGATGGCCCATTTCCATTGCGGCGAGAAACGCTTTTTCAAATTCCAGCGTTTTTTCGAGAGGAATATCTTTTAACAGGCCATGCGTACCACAGTAGAGAATGGCGATCTGTTGTTCCACACTCATGGGGCTATGTACGGGCTGTACAAGCAACTGTTCGTTCTTTTGCCCTTTGTCGATGGTCATGGCCGTTACAGCGTCCATATCCCCTCCGAATTTGGTAAAGGCGGCCAGTTCCTGGTACTGGGCCTGGTCGATCTTCAGCGTACCTGCTACTTTTTTCATGGCTTTGATCTGTGCATTACCCCCTACGCGGGAGACGGAGACGCCCACGTTGATGGCGGGACGGATTCCCCTATGGTAGAGGTCTGTCTCCAGGAATATCTGCCCGTCGGTGATAGAAATCACGTTGGTGGGGATGTAGGCCGATACGTCGCCTGCCTGCGTTTCGATAATAGGTAGGGCGGTGAGCGAGCCGCCTCCACGGATTTTCCCTTTGAGGCTGGGAGGAAGGTCGTTCATCCGTACGGCCATCTCTTCCTGGGAGATGATGTTTGCTGCCCTTTCCAGCAATCGGGAGTGGAGATAGAAAATATCACCGGGATAGGCTTCGCGTCCCGACGGGCGACGCAGGATCAACGATACCTCGCGGTAGGCTACCGCCTGTTTGGAGAGGTCGTCATAAACCACTAAGGCATGTCTGCCCGTATCACGGAAATACTCGCCTATGGCAGCGCCTGCAAAAGGAGCGATATACCGCATGGCGGCCGGATCGGATCCGCTGGAGGAGATCACAACGGTGTAGTCCATAGCGCCCCCGTCGGTAAGCGTTTTTACGATAGAGGCCACGGAAGAGCCTTTTTGCCCTATCGCCACATAAATACAATAGACCGGGTCGCCATTCTCAAAATTCTTCCTCTGGTTGAGGATTGTGTCTATGGCAATACTGGTCTTACCGGTCTGCCGGTCGCCGATGATTAACTCACGCTGTCCCCGCCCGATGGGGATCATGGCGTCAACCGCTTTCAGGCCGCTCTGCAATGGGGTATTCACGGGTTGGCGGAAAACCACATCGGGCGCTTTCCGCTCCATCGGCATCTCTACCAGTTCGCCTTCCAACGCTCCTGTCCCGTCAACGGGCTCTCCCGTGGGCGAGACCACGCGCCCAAGCATACCCTCTCCTGTAAAGATAGAGGCTACCCGCCCGGTACGCCTGGCGGTGAATCCTTCTTTGATCTCACTGGAACTGCCCAACAGGATAGCTCCTACGTTGTCATCCTCAAGGTTCATCACGATAGCCCGCATGCCGTTATCAAACTCCAATAACTCGTCCGCTTCGGCATTGCGCAGCCCGAAAATGCGTACAACCCCATCGCTTACGGTGATAACCGTTCCTGTTTCATCAAATTGAATGCCGGTATCGATCCCTTCGAGTTGCATCCGTAGTACTTCGGAGACCTCGCTTATTCTTATACTATTGTTAGACATGTTTCCTCTTAATTACATGCTGTTTTTTATGTGATTCTTTCCGTTGTTGAACAAATTCTATTGCAATTTATTTCTTATACGGGCCAGCTCTCCCGATATACTTGCGTCCCACCTGAAATCC
>JAISZV010000340.1 GCA_031284475.1 Proteiniphilum sp.
AGAGATCATAGACTATATCACGCGCAAAGGGTCGAGCATTACGCCGGCGGGCGCCAAAGCCAATTACGAAGAGATCATCGGGGCGCACGAATATTTCCTGCAACGGGGCTACGGCAGAAATACCGAGTTCATCAACGTGCGTCCCTCCATACAGGGCGTCTTCCGCAACGGAGACGACAGTTTTGATCCTTCGCGCCACAAAATCCAGTTCCGCGTAACCCTCGGCAAGCGCTACAACCGCACTTCCGAGGAAGTGAAAACCGAAAAAGCGGAACCGGTCAGCAACGCCCCCCTCCCGCAACGGTTTGAGGACGTAGTCTCCGCCACCGTCAATGAAGCCGTCACTCCGGGCGATGCGGCCACTCTCTCCGGCGCACGGCTCAAATTCCTTCAAAGCGACCCCAAACAGGGTATCTTCTTAGTGGCCGCAGACAAAACGGAAGTAAGGGTAGAACGCATCCTCAGCCACCATGCCGCGCAAGTGGTCTTTCTCGTTCCCGCCTCCCTCCCTGCGGACGACTACTCCCTCGAAGTGCGCATAATACCCAGGGGAAACAAAGAAATGAAAAAGGGCATCCTCCCGGACAGATTAACAGTAAACAGTTAAGCAAGGCAGCGGACTATAGTCCACCACACCGGTGGACTGTAGTCCACCATACCAGCGGACTGTAGTCCACCGCACCAGCGGACTACAGTCCGCTGCTTTTATTGCCCAATGAAAAAACTTATTCCGCTCCGCTACAACGGAGAAGATAAATTAGACCTCGCGCTGAAATCGGCCATAGCCCATTTCCGGTTTATCATAATTCATCCGTTCGATGACGGCAACGGGCGTATAGCAAGGGCTATATCGGACTTGTTGCTTGCCCGTTCCGACAACACGTCGCAGCGTTTTTACAGCTTATCCGGCCAGATCCTTGTTGAAAGAAAGGTCTATTACGAAGTATTGCAAAAAACGCAATTCGGCGAGGGGGATATAACGGAATGGTTAGTGTGGTACCTGAACTGCCTGTACCGTGCCCTGGAAACAACGGAAACTACCTTTCGGAAGGCGCTTTATAAAGCAGGCTTTTGGGATAAACATACGGAAACGGAACTGAATGCCCGCCAACGGCTGATGTTAAATAAATTATTGGACGGATTCAACGGAAAACTGACTTCATCAAAATGGGCAAAGATAACCAAGGCGTCACAGGATACGGCTTTGCGGGATATAAACGACCTTATGGCGAAAGGCGTCCTTCGCAAAGAAGTCAGCGGCGGCAGAAGTACTAATTATGAGTTGACAGGCGATTAAAACAGCGATTGCTCCCTTCTTGTCCCGAACTCACGTTAAATAAATACGGTATATCTCCCGAAACGGCATCACAGAAGCAGTAGAGTTAGTCAAGAGCGCGCAATTCTTCCATGAAATTATCACTTTCAATTATTTTTCACTACATTTGCAGAATAATTAAAATATATAAATATGAGGCTCCTCTTAATCAGCAACTCCACCAATCCCGGTGAAGGATATCTGGAGTATCCCAAAGACAGGATCAAAGAATTTCTGGGAGAGAAAGCAAATAACGCTATTTTTATTCCTTATGCGGCGGTTACTTTTTCTTTTGATGAATATGAAGAGAAGGTGAACGCCCGTTTCGCCGAAATAGGGCGCCATGTTACCGGTATTCATCATTTCATTAATCCTGTGGAAGCAATCGAAAATGCCGACGCTATTGTTGTGGGAGGCGGAAATACATGGCAATTAGTGAAGATGCTCCAGGAAAAGGGCTTGATGAAGGCGATCCGTAAAAGAGTGAAGAGAGGCGTTCCCTATATCGGATGGAGCGCCGGGTCTAATATTGCCTGCCCAACCCTGAGAACAACCAACGATATGCCCATTGTAGAACCGCTGAAATTCAAGACGTTGAAGTTAGTCCCCTTTCAGATCAATCCGCACTACCTGGACGATCACCCGGCGAATCATGGAGGCGAAACGCGCGAAGCACGCATCAGGGAATTTATCGAAGTAAACCGCGATACGTATGTGGTGGGACTCCGCGAAAGCACGATGCTTCTCGTTGAAGACGATGAAATGGAGTTGATAGGGCCTCGCAAAGCCCGTATTTTCAAGTATGGACAGGAACCGCTGGAACTCTCCAGAGAAGATGATTTTAGTTTTCTCCTTCAACGAAAATGAATACCGGAGGACATAGAGACCTGCATTCGCCGGCTCCGTCGATACTCAGGCGAATTATCAACGACAGCAGGTCGCTGGGAATACTTTTACTATTATGTACCCTTTTTTCGTTGGCGTTAACGAACATCAAGGAGATAGGAAGCCTTTATTATAACTTCTGGGAGACGCCGATTCCCGGATTCCACCATCTGCACCTGCCACATACAATCATCCATTTCGTGAACGACGCCCTGATGACATTGTTCTTTTTTCATGTGGCCATCGATATAAAAAAGGAAGTAACCAAAGGGGAACTCTCCTCTCTCAGCAGGATGATGTTCCCCACCGTATCGGCATTGTTCGGGGTAGCTTTTCCGGCAATCATCTTTTTCATTGCCACAACCGGCACGGCCTACTCAAACGGATGGGCCATACCGACAGCCACGGATATCGCCTTTACACTCGGCATGGTGAGCCTGTTAGGCAAAGTGGTTCCTCATTCCATGAAGGTCTTTCTGACGGCGCTGGCCATTATAGATGATCTGTGCGCCATTCTCGTTATCGCGCTGTTTTACGGCTCTGCGCTCTACTTTACCTGGCTGGCGGGAGTCGCCGCCGTGGCCCTTGTCATTTTTCTGATCAACCGTTACTTTCAACACAATTTCGTTTATATAGTTACGGTCGTGTTGGGTTTGATCATGTGGTATTGTATGTACCGGTCGGGCATTCACGCTTCGTTTGCCGGAGTAATACTCGCCTTTATCCTTCCTGTGAACAAAACGCCCG
>JAISZV010000031.1 GCA_031284475.1 Proteiniphilum sp.
AACCTCACCGAATGTATCAACGGTATTATCGCCTATATTGACGACAGGGATATCGATACCCGGGGATTGATGCACTACATCAAAGCGCCCGATTTTCCTACCGGCGGCTATATCTACGGTTATAAAGGTGTGGAAGAGGCGTTTGAAACGGGTAGGGGACGCATTGTAATGCGCGGGAAAGCCGAGATTGAATCGGGTAAAACCCATGATAAGATCATTATCTCCGAAATCCCTTATCTGGTGAATAAAGCCGATCTTATCAAGCACATAGCCGATCTGGTCTCCGAGAAAAAGATCGACGGCATCTCCAATGTCAACGACGAGTCGGACAGAGACGGTATGCGTATTGTGGTGGATATTAAACGCGACGGTAACGCCAATGTCGTACTCAATAAACTGTATAAACTTACTGCGCTGCAATCATCTTTCAGCGTGAACAATATTGCGCTTGTGAAAGGGCGCCCGGAATTGCTGACGCTCAAGCGGATGATACACTTGTTTGTGGAACATCGCATTGAAGTGGTGATACGGCGGACGAAATATGAGTTGCGTAAAGCCGAAGAGCGCGCCCATATTCTGGAAGGACTGATCATTGCTTCCGATAATATCGATGAAGTGATTGCCATTATCCGCAGTTCGTCCACACCGCAGGAGGCCATACAACGGCTGACGGAACGCTTTGAACTCTCTGAAATACAGTCGCGCGCTATCGTGGATATGCGGTTAAGGCAATTGACCGGCCTGGAACAGGATAAACTGCACGCCGAATACGAAGAGATACAGAAGTTGATCGCTTATCTCAACGAAATTCTGAATAATGAAGAACTTCGTATGAAAGTGATCAAAGATGAGTTGATTGAAGTCAGGGAGAAATATGGCGACGAACGCCGTTCGGAGATCATATTCGCTTCGGAAGAGATGAACCCCGAAGATTTCTATGCCAATGAAGATATGGTCATTACCATTTCCCACATGGGGTACATTAAACGTACGCCGCTGGCCGATTTCCATACGCAGAACAGGGGTGGAGTAGGGGTCAGGGGAACCGATACCCGCGAAGAAGATTTCGTGGAATATATCTATCCCGCCACCACGCACAATTACATGCTTTTCTTCACCCAAAAAGGAAAATGCTATTGGTTGCGTGTTTATGAGATTCCCGAAGGAACCAGAAATTCAAAAGGAAGGGCCATACAAAACCTGTTGAATATTGATTCGGACGACGCAGTGAACGCATTTGTACGTGTGGAAACATTGCAGGATAAAGAGTATATCAACTCTCACAACCTGCTTTTCTGCACCCAGCAGGGAGTTGTGAAGAAAACGCCGCTCGAAGCCTATTCAAGACCGCGCCAAAACGGAGTGAACGCAATCACTATCAGGGAAGACGACCGGGTAATCGCCGTGCGCCTCACCGACGGCAACCAGCATGTGATCCTGGCAAACCGCAACGGACGCGCCATACGATTCGCCGAAGAAGACGTTCGCCCGATGGGACGCACCGCTACCGGAGTAAGAGGAATGACGCTGGATGAGGACGGTGAAGATTGCGTAATTGGGATGATCTGCATGAAGCCCGATTCGGAAGATACCATTCTGGTGGTATCGGAACAAGGATTCGGTAAAAGAACAAAACTGAACGACGAAGACGGCGAACCGGTATACAGGATTACCCGTAGGGGCGGGAAAGGCGTAAAAACGTTGAACGTTACGGATAAAACCGGTAAGCTTGTCGCGATCAAAAGTGTAACGGATGATAATGATTTAATGATAATTAACAAATCCGGAGTTACAATACGTGTAAAAATTTCCGACCTTCGCATCATGGGACGTGCCTCGCATGTAGTTCGCCTGATCAATCTGTAAAATAGAAACGACCGAATTGCATCCGTTTGTAAAGTAAATTCGCAGGAAGAAGAGATAATAGAGGATATTTCCGATAAATAGTTTAATCACAAAAATACGACAAAATGAAAAGAATTCTATTCTTAACGATGATTGCCATTTTCTCCACGGGAAGCATTCTCGCGCAGAAATCGGCGCTTAGAGATGCTAAAAGAGCATTGGGACAAAACGATCTGAATGAAGCGCGCACATTGACCCAGCAAGCCTCCGCAAATCCGGAAACCGCCACTGATCCAGAAACATGGAAGGTGATGGGCGACATTGGCAATAAGGCTTTCGACAACGAAAGAACCAAAACGATGCTGAACCAGAATGCCAACGAAAAAGTGATGCATGACGGGCTGATGGAATCTTATAAACCTTATCTGAAAGCCGATTCGCTGGGTGAAATCCCTGACGCTAAAGGCAATGTAAAAAACAAGGTGCGTAAAGATATCTGTGGAATACTGCGTGCCAACCATCCGTTTTATATCAACGGAGGCGTCTATTACAGCGAACAGAAAGATTATAAGAAAGCGGCGGACTTCTTCGAGATTTACTGGGATATACCCACACAGCCGATGTTTGAAAGCCAAAAAGAGATATTCGTACTGGACAGCACCTATCAGACCATCAAGTATTACGCTATCATTTCCGCCATCTCGGCCGAACAGCACAAGAGAGCTTTGGCAATGCTGGAACGCGTTGCAAAAGAACCGTTCATCGGAAACAGCGCCTATAAAGAAAGCGACGTTTATGAGTTGATGGCGAGCGAATACCTCAATCTAGGAGATTCCGCCAAATTTATAGAAACGCTCAATCTCGGCGCAGAAAAATTTTCCGACAGTAAATATTTCATCCCTAACCTGATCAATGTCTTTATCCGTAAAGGAGAGAGCGATAAAGCAATGGCGTTTCTCGACCGGGCTATCGCCAATGATCCGTCTAACTCGTGCGACCTGAACAGCGTGAAAGGCGCGCTTTTGGCCGAAAAGGGTGATTATACCGCTGCCGAAGCCGAATACAAGAAAGCGCTTGTCCAAGATACTAATTGCGAGAGAGCGCTGGAAAACCTTGCAAGGAATTATATTATCCAGGCGCAGGAACTGAAAGAGATAACAGCTACATTGTCCAATAGACAACAGCAGGTGGAAAACGATAAAAAAACAATTGAACTCTACCAAGAATCACTTCCTTTATTAGAAAAATTGGAACAACTTTTAAAAGGAAGAAACATGCCTCCGGAAGAACTGAATGGGATGCTTTTGTTACTTAGAAATGTATATTATAATTTAAGCGTATTGGGAGTGGATAAGTCTGCCGAATTAAAAGTGATAGAAGGACAACTGAACTTGGAAAATTAAAGTAATAACCAAATAAAAATGAAAAAGGAAGAAGACAAATGGTTTTCTTCCTTTTTCTTTTCTTGCGATATTCTTATTTCTTTTGTTGTAATATTTTTATCTGCCCGTTTTCGTTATTAAATATAAAGGAAGAAATACGCCTCCGGAAGAAAGGAATGGAACGCTTTTGTTACTTAGAAATGTATATTATAATTTAAGCGTATTGGGAGAGGATAAATCTGCCGGGTTAAAAGTGATAGAAAGACAACTCCCCGTTTTTATTATTAAACATAATAGGCATTATAGGAAAAAACTATTTCGTAAAAGAAACCGGTACGATGTAGCACGAACTCCATTCTTTGCTGCAAATGAAAGACAATTATTCAAAAAGTATACGGATTTTTATATACATGAATAACTTTTGTATCTTTGTTCTCACTGCCGCTTGCTACACTGTGGGAATATCCTTTTTTAAGAACGCCGTCCCGGGTGATCTGTTCTATACGGGGATCCTTTTCGGCGCATTTAAACTAAGCGCCCTCCGTTTTCCGGCGTTAAAATTGAAACCTGCGGATGCAGAACGGTAAAGGTAATTGTTTTTCAACGCCGGATACCCTCTTTGCAAGAACAGGTAAAAAAGAACAGAAAAAATGGAAAAAGTACTGCTGCATTGCTGTTGCGCCCCCTGTTCGGCCGCCGTCATCGAATGGATGCTTATACATGACATCCGTCCGGTGTTATTTTATTTCAATCCCAATATCTTCCCGCAGGAAGAATATCTGAAACGGAAAGACGAGTGCACGCGCTACGCACATTCGCAGGGGGTTGATATTATCGACGGAGATTACGACCATGCCGCATGGTTGAAGAAGATTGAAGGACTTGAAAACGAACCGGAAAGAGGCCGGCGTTGCCTCCGATGTTTTCAGGTAAGGCTGCATGCAACGGCCATACTTGCCTCGCAATCCGGCTTTCCGGTATTCGCCACCACGCTCGCCTCGTCGCGCTGGAAAAGCCAGGAGCAGATATTTGCAGCCGGAACCCACGCCGCTTCATTGGTGGATAATGTAACCTTCCGGCATAAGAACTGGCGGAAAGACGGATTGAGCGAACGCCGGCGCATCCTGTTGCAGGAAAACGGTTT
>JAISZV010000162.1 GCA_031284475.1 Proteiniphilum sp.
TTACAATTTCAGTTTATCAATATGGCGATCCAAATTCACCTTTAAGTGTTTCTGATCACGAATTACTTTTCCCATTACCTTACGATCAGGTAGTCTTAAATCCTAAAAAATTAAAACAAAATCCAGGTTACTGATTTTTTAAACTAATAAAACATAGTCTTATATGATTTTAATTTCTAATAGAAAAAAGAATTTGATTTTCTTTCTGCTAATAGCTTATCCTCTCTTATCTTTTCCTCAGAACTTTCCTGTGTTGGTTGCCGATATTCCTGTCAATTATGATGAGTCAAAAACAGGCGTTTTTCGGTTGCCCGACCCGTTGGTTTTGGGAAACGGGGAAGCGGTGACCAATGTGAAAGACTGGCAGGATAAGCGGCGTCCTGAAATAATCCGTTTATATGAGAGCGAACAGTTCGGAAAAGCGCCGGAGCGTATCAAGCGCGATGTGAACCTGTTTGACCCGGGAACCCCTGCACGTGGGGGTAAAGCGATCAGGAAGCAGGTCACGCTCTATTTCACAGAAGACACCTCAAGCCATAAGGCCGACCTTCTGCTCTATTTACCGGCCGAAGCAAAAGGGCCGGTCCCTCTTTTCCTGACGATCAGTTTCATGTCTAATTCGATGACGGTAGATGACCCCGGTATCCGGCCCGGATATATGTGGAACCGTGAAGGCGAAAGGGTCCCTGTCCAGCCAAGGGGCGGAGAATCACGCATGAGGGGGTTGGATGTCGATAAATTTATTTCCGCGGGATTTGCCGTGGGCGCCATTTGTTACAGTGATATAGAGCCCGATTTTGCCGACGGGATTCAACATGGAGTCAGGGGCCATTATCTCCCCAACGGAAAAGAGTGGCCCGAACCCGATGAGTGGGGCGCCATTTCAGCCTGGGCATGGGGATTGAGCTATGCCATGGATTATCTTCAGAACGACCCTGATATAGATGCGACAAAAGTGGCATTGCAAGGCGCCTCGCGACTTGGAAAAACCGTGTTATGGACAGGGGCGCTTGACGAACGTTTTGCCATGATTATAGCCAGTTGCTCCGGCGAAGGCGGCGCCGCCCTCTCGATGCGTAATTACGGGGAGACCATAGCGCATATGATCGCGCCCTCCCGCTACTTTTATCAGTTTTGCGGCAACCGGGCTAAATATGCCGACGATCCGCAATCATCACCCATAGATGCGCACATGCTGATCTCTCTGATGGCGCCCCGTCCGCTTCTGCTTCAAACAGGCGATAGCGACGGGTGGTCCGACCCCAAGGGAGAGTTCCTTGCGGCAGTCGCCGCCGAGCCGGTATACCGTCTTTTCGGGAAAAAAGGACTGGAAACCGGCGTAATGCCGGATTCCGGTGTGGCTATCTTACAAGACCTGGGCTATTATATGCATGTCGGCGGTCACGGCACCCTGCCGGGAGACTATGACGTCTATATTGATTTTATGAAAAAACATTTTTTACAGGTTGATACCGGAAAAACTCATTAAGACTTCAGTTAAAATAAAAAGTTTACATCCCATGAATATAAGAATATTGTTCATAGCAATGAGTTTGACATTGGGTCTTACCGGCAGTCATGGTGCGCTTCCCCCCGTTTTCGGCCCGGAGTACGCTTCGATTACACAAAAAGATGAATTGACCCGTGTTTTAATCTCTCCCGTAAAAGTGATGTGGACTTCCGACACTACCGGCGAGCTGATCAAAGACAGCGAAGTACTACTCAAACCGGGAAACAGCCAATCCGATATGAGCCGTACTACGCGGTTCTGTTCCATCACCAACAACGAGAGCGACACCTCTTCAATCTTACTGGATTACGGTAAGGAGTTGCATGGCGGTCTCCAGTTGGTGCTGGGAGGCTCTTCCCGCAGGGAACCATCCCTTGTGCGCATACGTTTCGGGGAATCGGTGGGCGAAGCTAACAGCACCACCTACAACTCCGACTGGCTGATGGGATTCTCCACCGACGACCATGCCAAACGCGATATCATCATGGAGATTCCGCGTACGGGAATGATTGAGATCGGCAATACCGGATTCCGGTTTGTACGTGTAGACCTCCTGCAACCGGGTACTACTATTAACATCAAGGAAGCGAGAGCTATCCTGCGCTACCGGGATATACCTTACCTGGGTTCATTCAGCAGCAGCGACCCGCGTCTCGATTCGATATGGATTACGGGGGCCTATACAACCCATCTCAATATGCAGGAGTACCTCTGGGACGGGATCAAACGGGATCGCTTAGTGTGGTTGGGCGATTTTCATCCGGAGTTGAAAACTATCAATACGGTATTCGGATACAATGAGGTGGTTCCCCGCAGTCTCGACCTGGCCTGTGAACAGTACCCCCTTCCCCAGTGGATGAACGGGATGAGTTCCTACTCCATGTGGTATCTCATCATCCATTATGATTGGTATATGCAGAACAATGATCTCGATTTTCTGGAGAAGCACAGGGAATATATCGTAGGGCTGATCGATCAGATTGATTCGAAGATAGAATCCGACGGCACGGAAACCCTGAGTCCGTTTCGTTTTCTGGACTGGCCTTCGACGCCCAACAGGGAAGGCGTTGAGTCAGGATACCGGGCCTTGTTGGTATGGGCATTACAAGATGCGCAAAAGTTGTGTGGAGTACTCGGTGAACCCAGATCCGTCCGGGTTGCAGCCGCGGCGGCGGAAAAGTTGAACCGGAAGATTCTGGGTCATAACAACCTGAAGCAGGCCGCAGCGTTGATGGCGGTAGCCGGAATCCTCGATCCCGGAAAAGCCTGTGAAGAGGTGGTCGCGGTAGACGGCGGCAAACGTTTTTCCACTTTCTACGGGCTCTATATGCTCGACGCTCTCTCATTGGCCGGCATGCAGGACGAGGCCTTGAATATCATCCGGGACTATTGGGGAGGAATGCTTGATATGGGGGCTACCACTTTCTGGGAAGATTTCAATATCGAGTGGAAGGAGAACTCCGCACGGATAGACCGGTTCGTTCCTGAAGGTATGAATGATATACACGGCGATTTCGGTGATTACTGTTATCCCAGTTTCAGGCATAGCCTTTGCCACGGATGGTCGTCGGGAGTCACTAGCTGGCTCACGGAAAATGTATTGGGCGTGAGGATCGTGGATGCAGGATGCAAAAAATTGGAAGTGAAGCCGCATCTCGGCGACCTTGAGTGGGTAGCAGGGAGTTTCCCCACTCCCTACGGCGTGGTGAAGGTTAAACATACCAAACAGGCAAACGGGGAAATCCGGACGGAGATCGAGGCGCCTGATGAAGTAAAGATACTGTGACCTTTCTATTTATACATTTTATAAATCTCTGCCCCTGCTCAAGCCGTTTTACTCCGTAAGCCATGCCATAGCAACGAACTATGGGCGATTTAGGATAAAGTAGTGGGGACGCGATAAAAGATGGATATTTCATTTCTTCAAAAAATGAAATATCCATCTGTCATTTTAATCAAAGATACCGGTAGTAATTACCAATCCGGATTTTGGAAAGAAACTTTTTGCTCTTCCGTGAGTGGAGAGCCGTCGTTCTGGGTCAAACCGTCAATGAAAGTCTGAGGTATCGGGCGAAGAATATGCTTGTCTTTGATATTGGTAGCTGCTTCCGGATTAAATGCTCTGACGCGTTTAATCAATAACCCGGTGCGGCTCAATTCTTCCCAACGGTTCTACTCGCCGTTCAACTCACGGGTACGCTCGTTAAAGATAAAGTTCAGC
>JAISZV010000257.1 GCA_031284475.1 Proteiniphilum sp.
AGCGCTCCCAGAGCCATGGATATCCCGATTGGGAACGCTATGATAAGCATGATGAAAAAAACCAAAAATACTATGCCAGCCATATTACTACACTTCCTTTCCCTTTGCGCTTGAATTCAGATCTTCCGCAGCCATGGCGACCTCCGCCTGGGCCTCCTCTTTTATCGCTTCTATCGTAGTTTGTTCTACCTTGTTGAAGTTGCGGATTTGCAGAAAGATCATCTGGACTGTACGCAGGCCGCCCAGTAAAAAGCCGATCACGGTACAGCGGTACACGAGGTGCATCGGCAGCCCCATGGCCGTTGACTTCTGACCGGAACTCACAATGGCGTCCACAACATTCAACGAGTTGACGAAGAACGCCGTAAAGACCAGAAAACAGCCCAGGTTCACGAGGATCGCGATTACCTTGCGTGCGGTCTGAGGGACAAGATCCATCACCACACCGACGCGCAGCATGTTTCCCTTCCGCACCGTGTAATCAAGCGAAAAGAACACCGTCCACACGTAAACATAACGGCAGAATTCCTCCGGCCAGGACAGGGAGTTACCAAAGGCGCGCATGAATACCTGCAGCATCATCACAACGGAAATCACCACGAGGAAAAACACGAGGACCGTTTCCTCCAGTTTGTCGTCAAGCCACTTTAAAAACTTCATAGATTCTCCCTTCAGGCTTTGTATGGAATAATTCCATGGGTGGCGAATAATTCGAGGCCTTTTTTCATGTCGCCTTCAAAATCGTCAAATGTATTTGCTTCAATGGCGATGATGCCTTTGTAACAGATTTTTTTAAGCGCAGAAAAAAGTGCGGAGTAATCATGTCCGTCATTCGAATTGGGGACTTTTCGTGTGGGGAATACTAAATCCGGATTATCAATATGCACATGCTGGATAAAATCAGCGAAATCATACAGCATCCGAAAGCTGTGGCCGCCCGCCAGGAACCAGCGGTAGTCAACAAGTGTTTTCATGTTTCTGAAACCCATTGTGTTCACATATTCGAAAATCTCCGGGACACTGAGGAACCTGTTGCAGATTTGGGATGCCAGCGGTTCAAGCAGGATCGTAATATTATGTTCCTCCGCCGCTTTGCATACGCGGGCGAGCATTTCGTCGTTTTTCGCCAGCTCAAGACTGCCTGAAGCGCTGCGGGTTTTCCCGTTCCCGTAGACAACATACCGCGCCCCAAGTTCCGCGATTCTGCCCATCGCCTTTTTAACATAGTCCGTATAAAAGGCCATATCGAAAATGGGATCGGCTATTATCTTGTCCAGAGGAAGCGGATTGTCAAACACTTCAGCGGTGAGACCCGAGTCCCGAATTTTCTTTTTTGTATCAACGCAAGACGAATCATCAAGGCTCATTATTTCTTTAACATGCATTTCAATGCAGTCATAACCGGCTCTGGCAATAGCGTCAATGTCTTTGACAAAACCGAAAAAACCGGTTCGCATTCTCACCATATATTTCTCCTTAATCGTTTGTCAGGATAATCTTGATATCCTTGCTCTTGCCGTGGGCGATAAGTTCAAAGTGTTTCGCCCCCTCGCTCATGGGATAAACACCGGTGATTATATTTTCAACATCGAGTTTTCCCTCTGCTATCAAGTCAAGGCCTTTCTCCAGCTCGTCCGTATACATGTAGGCGCTTATAAAGGAAATTTCTTTACATACGGCATCCTTGTAGTCAAATTCGAATGAAGCCTCCGAAAGGCCGACCCAGACAACCGTGCCGCCGCAGCGAACCAGTTTGATGCCGGTGTTTACCGTTTCTTTTATGCCCACACAATCAAATATTACATCAACACCGCCATCTGTGAGCTCTGCCACAATTTTTTGCACATCCTCATTTTTGCTGTTGATAACCCTCGACGCACCGCATTTTTTCGCAAAATCAAGACGGGAATCCGCCACGTCCACCGCGATGATACTGGCAGCTCCCCTTGCGCTGATGCACTGCATATTTAAAAGCCCAATAGGGCCCGCACCGTAAACAAGAACTATCTGGTCCTTTAATATCTTCACGTGTTCTGTCGCGCGAAGCGCTATCGAAAGGGGCTCGCCCATCGCCGCCGCATTGAACGACACATGATCCGGCAGCGGAATGATCTTCTTCGCCGGGGCAATGACATAGTCGGCCATGGCGCCGTTATACGGCCCATACACCGGCATGGTGGTTCCGATGATGGCGCGATTAACGCATACATTATCGCGGCCTTCTTTGCAGTCCCTGCATTTTTCACAGAAAATGTTATGGTGAACGGCAACTCGCTGACCAACAGTCACCCCTGTTACATTGGGTCCGAGTTTTTCTATAACTCCTGAAAACTCGTGTCCCATGATAAGGCCGGGTGTACGCATTTTGTTGCCGCCCTTATATCCCGATGTATCGGATCCGCAGATCGATACGGCTTTCGGGTGTATGCGTACTTCACCCGGTCCCGGCTCCGGAGTGGGTACTTCCATGTACTGCATATCCCGCGGTCCCTTGAATACTAATGCTTTCATACTGGCCTCCATTCAATTTATTACGATCTGTACTTTAATCTCGTTATTCCCGGGAGCGATCAAAGCCTTAAAAGCTTCCTGGCCGCGCTCCAGCGGGAACGACGAGGTGATCAGATCTTTCACGCTCATTTTTCCACTGGCAATTAAATCCATTGCTTCTTTCATTTCACCGGTAAACATATAACTGCCGGTAAAATTTATGCCCCGGCCAACCAGTTCCATCGGATCAAACTCCACTTTTTCGTGCATAAGCGCCACCAGCGATACGGTGCCCCCGTTGTGAACCATATCAAATGCCTGTTTAATGGCGGGACCGACACCTGCCGCGATAATAACCCTGTCGGCGCCGACTCCACCGGTGGCTTTTTTCACTTCCACCACGGGGTCGCACTCTTTTACATTAAAAGCCAGGTTCGCGCCGCAGGCTTTGGCCTTTTCCAGCCGCGCCGGAAGGATGTCGCTTACCATAACGTTTTTTACGCCCAGGCTTTTGAGGAACTTCACGATGAGGAGACCGATGGGGCCCACGCCCATGACATGGACATTTTCTTCGTCGGCGGTGTGGCCGCGTTTTGCCGCGGCAAGGCATACGGCGGAAGGCTCCAGCATTGCCCCTTCCTCAAAAGAAAGCTCGTCCCGCAGCGGGATGACATTTTCCTGGCGTATAAGCATATATTCTTCCATTGCGCCGTGGGTCTGGGTTCCGCCGATGGCTGTACCGACACTGCGCCGATGGGAACAGAGATTGATGTCGCCGCGTTTGCAGTAGTAACATTCTTCACAGTAGAGGATCGGACAGCAGGTAACCCGCTGGCCAACTTTGAATTGGGTAACTTTGCTCCCCAACGCGTCAATTACCCCGGAAAATTCATGGCCCAGCACAAGGGGCGGTTGGAACCGTTCGGTAGGATGCCGGTACGCGCCAAGATCAGACCCGCAGATCGAACAGGCCTTTATCTTAATACGTACCTCGTTGTCTTTTGGCTGGAGCATATCCCAGTCCTGTACCTCAAGTTTTTCCTCACCGACTAATACCAATGCTTTATTCTTCACTTCCTGCCTCCTCCTGAAACTAAAGTGAGCTCACACGGTCTGAAACGCCACCTCATTTAGCAAGGCCACCCCAGGGTATAAATATGCCGGCCTCCGTTCCGTACGCCTTTTATCAGCAAGTCAAGTTCCGCCGGATCGCGCATACTGAACTTTTGGGGATCCGGAAGCTTCCCGACAGGGCAGGTCTTGAGAATGTCGTTGTGAAGCTGCAAGAGGTAATCACAGACCTTGCGGATGCTGTCTTTCGCTTTGGAAGCGTCCGCATCCCTCGCATGGCCCAAAACACCCTCCGGGTGTGAAACACACTCAATAACGGCATTCCCCATGACGCAATGGCCCGGGATTGGGTTTCCGTAAATATCGCCGCCCCGGTCAATATGTCCGGGAGGCAGGAGGCCGCCGGTTTCGGTGTTCTCGGCGTTTTCCGGATCACAGAACTCAGGAAACAGCGCAAGCGAAATTGACTGCTCCGCTTCACAGGCATGTTGGAACGGCCGGTCATAAGGACCGCCGTGTTTTTTGTCCATCAGGGTTCCGCCCATTATGCGTGGAAAATCAACAAAGTAGATCATCGCCGGTACCTGATATTTCTTGCCCCATTCCTGAATCGCCACCGGCAAGCTGTACTCCTGGCCGTGGAGGGACATGAAGATCATCTTCCGGTAACCGGTGTTCCAAAGGCCCGTTATAATTGAGCGAAGATAATCAATAAAATATTGATCCGGAATCGGAATGGTACAGGCTTGGCCAATATGGTGAAAAGGATGGCTTCCGAACCATATAGGCGAAAGAATGGTAGATCCGACTTTGCGGCATACCATTTCGGCAATACGGGTTACAATAAGCGTATCCTCGCCAACCGGGCCGCCGTTACCGTGGTTCTCGGTAGATCCTACAGGAACAAATATGACATCGTTTTTGGCGAGCCGGTCTTCAATATCCTTTTTGGTCATAAGGTGATAGTAGAGTTTTTCCTCCGATTCAATGGCGCCTTTGTTTGGAAACTGCCATTCATGCTCGGGGAATTCAAAATCTCCAACTTTCCACATATTTTCCTCCTTGTTATTTTGCCCGTTGGCTTTCAAGCTGGGGTGAATAAACCCAAATAAATTTTATGGGTGTATCTCCTGTGTTTACGATGTTGTGAAAATCTCCCGGCGGGTTATAGACGATGATACCGGGGTGTATCTGAATAGTTTCGTTGTCCGTGCGAAATTCGCCATGACCCTCGATGAAGTACATGATTTCTTCTTCTTTGTCGTGTTTATGCCGGGGGACTTCGCCGCCCACAGGCGTTTCGTTATAGCCGACCGATACATTTTGAGCGCCGCAGGTTTTTTCAGTAATAAGCGCCCAGCTTTTCCGGTAAGGCGGCCCTTTTAACTCGCCGTCTATTTTATTTCTGTCGAACCATGTCAATTTTGCCACTTTTATACTCCTTTTCTTAAAACTGGACTTGTGAAATAACCCGGTTGGTTATTTCACAAGTCTTGCAAAATGCTCCGCATTTTGCTGTTTTTAAGCGGTTGTTGTTTAAAAACTTCAGTTTTTAAACAACTCTATTTAAAAAAGTCTGGCCATTCAGTTCCCTTGAGGAAGTGAACGGATCTCTTAGAATGTACTGTATAAACTTTTTAT
>JAISZV010000290.1 GCA_031284475.1 Proteiniphilum sp.
AAAACTTTTTTCTCAACCTCTAATAGGGGCATGCTCCTATCAGAGGTTTTTTTATTACTTCGATTGCATTTATTAATTGAACTTGCGGTAATTCACACATAATTTTTTTAGTAAACAAGTTGATAAGCAATCAATTTTTAAGACGGAACAAATATAAGGTATTCATCAGAAATATACAAGCTGTTTTTGAATTTTTCCTACATATTTATTTTTAACTGATTACAAACATTCTTTTTTCTCCCTGAATCACCGATGACGAATGCCTGAAAACAGGTGTATAACTGCTATTCTTTTACGGAAGAAGGATAACAGGAAAAATATGACGCTTTCCGGCAGACGATCCACACTTTCCGCTCACCGGCAAGCGTAGTAGCAAACAGGTAGACGTCGCCGCCGTCTTTTAAACCGGTTTTATGACGGATTCCGGCAACCGGCGCCGGATAATTGCGGACAGTAATGTTCGCTTTTTTCGTACACTGTAAAAAGGTCTTTAGGTTTTGCTTATTAGGCAGAAAAAATGATTCTACTTCAAAGACACGGCCCGGAAAATCGGCAACACGTTCGTCGGAAGTGTATAAATGGCTGTTGATATGCAGTTTTTGAAGGTTATACGCCTGCGCAACCGATTTAAAAGCGCCTGCTTTCAGGATCGAGGCATTGGGTTCATATAAATAACGTCCGGGTTCACCGGCAAACGGAAAGACCGCTTTTTGCTCCTGCTCCGGGGTAAACGTAAAACGCTCTTCCCTACCCGACCGTTTAAGGTTCACGGCGACAAACAGCGGTTCATTGACTGCCGTTTTCGATAAAAGGAAAAGCAACTCCTTGCATTCGTTATCCACCGAAACCACATGTACCGCGCTCACACAATCCAAACTTTTCAGCGCCAAAGAAATATCCAGCATGGGCGAATATTTCACCATCGCCGTACCCGATTTTTCGAGCAATAACGGTTTTATCTCCGATAAATCGGGACTGCAATCTTCGATACGGAATACTTTCCGTCCGGCATTATCCCGCCGCGAAGGGTCAAGATAGATAAAATCGAGCGGGACGGTTTCTCTCAGGAAACTTTCAGCGTCGGCACAGTGCAATGTGACATTTTTCAATCCCAACAGCCGGAAGTTGTGCGCCGCTATCCGGCATAAATCCTCATTCCGCTCCACATAAACCGCCTCCCGGAAATGCGGCGACAAGAACGAAAAATCGACCCCCATTCCTCCTGTAAGATCGGCAAACGTTCCGTTTCCATCCCGAACGAGCGAAGCCTTGTAACGTGCCGTCAATTCCGACGAAGCCTGTTCCAACGCAAGATGCAGCGGATAAAAAATGCCGGCCTCCGCATACCACAAAGGAATTTTCTTTTACGCCATCTGCCGTCCTGCAATTTGCGCCGATAACAACGGCATATCGTCGCGCACAAAACGCAACGCCGTTTCGCGTACATCTTCGCGCTCATGCGCAAGAATAAAATCCCTTTGCTCGGAAGTCAGTTCCATCAAGATACCAAAAAATAAAAACAACCTTGCTTTTAGGAAGCAGGCTGCTTGTATCAACTAAAAATTATATTTTATGATTCAAATCCCCTTTTACCGGGACAAAGACAATCCGCTGTTACGCTTCTGCCTGTACTTTCGGCTGCACCGATACGAATGAGCGGTTGTCTCTCTTTTTACGGAAAACCACCACGCCATCTATCAATGCAAACAAGGTATGATCTTTACCCATACCCACATTTTCTCCGGGATGATGAGACGTCCCGCGCTGACGCACAAGGATATTGCCGGCTTTTGCCGTTTCACCGCCGAATATTTTCACGCCCAATCGTTTACTTTCCGATTCGCGGCCGTTCTTGGAACTACCTACACCTTTTTTATGTGCCATTTCCTTCTGGTTTTAACTGATTAAGCAATAATCTCTTTTACCTTCACTTCCGAAAACTGTTGACGGTGACCGTTCAGCTTCCTGTACCCTTTTCTCTTTTTCTTCTTGAAAACAAGAACTTTGTCGCCTTTCACATGGGAAAGTATTTCTACTACCACTTTTGCTCCTTCTATAACCGGTGCACCCACCGTTACGGCGCCTTCTTTATCAACAAGCATCACTTTTGCAAATTCCACTTCGCTGCCTTGGTCGGCATTGATCCTGTGGACAAATAATTTTTGGTCTTGTTCAACTTTAAACTGTTGACCCTGAATGTCTACAATGACGTACATATATAAAATAACCTGAAGTTACGCGCCTGAGGCGGGCCGCTCTCCGCAGCCTCTTTTCGGGCCTATTGGCGAATTGAGGTGCAAAATTATACAATTAAATCGTATAAAACAAACGGATCACTCCTTTTTTTCCAAATTACGGTACACATTCCCTATATTTTCAATAATATCCGAAGCCACAAAACTACGCGGATGGATGCTCTGCCCTGTTACGTCGGCGGTCATTCCATGCAGGAAAACCCCTACTCTGGCTGCTTCTATGGGCTTATAACCCTGCGCCAACAGGCTCGCGATCATGCCGGTCAACACATCTCCGCTCCCTGCCGTGGCCAATGCCGGCGTGCCGCTGCTGTTTACGTACATTTCTTCCCCTTCGATAATCAACGAATAAGCCCCTTTTACCACCACAATCACGCCATACTTTTGTGCGAATAACCTTGTTTTCTCAATCTTCTCGTAATCATCGCGCCACTCGCCGATCAGCCTCTGAAGCTCTTTTGGATGGGGAGTGAGGATGGTTCCTGCCGGCAGGAGCGAGAGCCAATCATCATGCCGGGCCAGGATATTCAGCCCGTCGGCGTCCACCACCAACGGGATATTGTTCTTCCGAAGAAAGTGATACACCGCCTGCCCGGTTTCCTCATGCAATCCCATGCCCATACCGATACCGATAGCCTCCGGTTTCAGGTCGTATTCAATAGAAATGATATGCTCCGCACCTTTATCCTCAAGGGCCATCGCTTCAGGAAAATTGGATTGTATGGCCGTCACGCCGCACTTGGGCAGATAGGCCGTAACCAATCCGCAACCCGCTTTCAGGGCCGCTTTCGACGCCAGAAAAACCGACCCGCATTTGCCGAGGCTTCCTCCTATGATAAGCGCATGTCCCCGGATACCTTTATGGGCAAATTTGGAGAGCGGTTTCAAGATATTCCTGATCTCCCTCTTTTCCGTCAAATAGAAATGGGTCTCCGCCCCGGCGATAGCTCCTTCATTCAAGCCTATAGGCACGATCTGCACATTCCCGGTAAAACAGGCATTTCCGGGGAGGTAAAGCGCCAGTTTAGGAATCTGGAAAGTCACCGTATCGGTCGCTTTCACAGCAAATTCCGTTTTTTTGTCCGGAAATAATCCGCTTGGCACATCGATACTTATTATTGGCTTTCCGCCCTCGTTGATCCGCGCTATTACACCGGCAGCTACTCCGCTTACCTCCCGCGACAATCCCGTACCGAATATACCATCAATCACCACGTCAAACAACGACAAATCAGGAATATCATCTTCGCTAACGATCTTTTCATAAGAGATGTTTTCCGCTTTTACCCGACGGATATTATGGGCGCAATCTTCGGTGTACCGACCGCTAAATTCCACCATATATACTTTCACCCGATAGCCCGATTTATGCAAGAGACGGGCTACTACCAGCGCATCTCCGCCGTTGTTACCCACACCGGCGAAGATGATCACGGAAGTATTCCTGTCCGGGTATTTCCCTATAAAAGAATGATAGAAAGCAGTCGCTGCGCGCTTCATCAGTTCAAGCGACGGTATTCCTTCCCTTGAAATCGTTTCGGCGTCAATCTTACGGATCTGCTCCGATGTAAGGATTTTCATAAATTCAAGCAAATATATTTTCTCTTCATGTAAATGTACAAAATATTTTTTGAGATGACACTCTCATTCTTTATTCGGTTTTATTCATTTTCCGGTATTGTACGGGGGTGTTTCCCATGGTCGTTTTGAATATGTTTATGAAATGAGACACATCTTCAAATTTCAGTCTAAAAGCGATCTCTTTGACCGAATCATCCGTATAAACAAGCAAATCCTTGGCAGCTTCCATTTTTACATTTTGGATATATTTACCGGGCGACATTCCGGTGTATTTTTTAAAGATTTTCCGGAACAAGGTATAACTCATATTAAGCATGGATGCGATCTG
>JAISZV010000114.1 GCA_031284475.1 Proteiniphilum sp.
TGGGTGAACGTTTTCCGTCATTCATGTTTTCCGGCAGGGATGCTTTTTTCAAGCTGCTTGCCGTTAACGGCCTGTTGGTCAGGCGTCGGAGGAGCAATCGTCCCGTAACTACGCTCTCCCGGCATCACTCTCATAAGTTCGGCAATCTGTGGAAGGGCCGGTATCCCGGAAGGTCCCAATCAGGTTTGGGCGGCTGATATTACGTATATAAGGACATACGGAGGAGGGTTCTTTTATCTGAGTCTGCTGACCGATGTGTATTCCCACAAAATAGTGGGGTGGTCTTTGTCTGAGGCTCTTAGCATGGAAGGTCCTCTTATGGCGTTAAAAATGGCTTTGGCGGAACGTGTGAACGGTATCCTGAAAGAAGAATGGCTAAACAGAGAAAATATAAAAACAGTAGAACAGGGAAGGAGATGAATAGCTGCATTTATGACTTGAGAGGATTTTACATAAAGATGTGAACAACTGAAAAATTGATTTAGCCCCAATTGGTCACCTGATGTACAAGTGAGCGCTTGTTCCCACTTTTTATTCGTATATTTGTTAATGTTAGGGTATTTAGACATTATTTTGTTCTTTCTGTTTGGCGATATAAAGATACAAAAGATAGGCTAAAACCATAACAATCATAATAATAAAAAAAATGATGCGTTGATTTCTTACGCAAAAAGAGTAAAAAAACGACTAAGAGAAAGCCAACATATAAAAGCTTTCAACTAAAGTGAAGAAGAACCCTATTTGTTTACTGTTTACTTGTTATCCCTGAAGTCAGTTTACTCTCAGGTTAAATTCTTACGATTACGGCGCAAATTGTTTACGATGTAGATGTATAATGTAACCTTTCTTCTCATATTTCCATATTTTATAGTCTCGAATGCATCAAGAAACCAAAACTTTATGTACCTTTGGAAGATTTTATACAAAGAAAAAACAATTTAATTATTTATGACGAATCCAATTGTAAAGCAAATCGAGTTGTCAGACGGACGCACGATTACGCTGGAAACAGGGAAACTGGCTAAACAGGCCGATGGTTCCGTCGTCCTTCGTATGGGTGACACCATGCTGCTGGCCACCGTTTGCGCCGCCAAAGATGCAACTCCCGGAACCGATTTCATGCCGTTACAGGTAGAATACAGAGAAAAATTTGCCTCATCCGGACGCTTTCCGGGAGGTTTTATGAAACGTGAAGGAAAACCTTCCGACTCGGAGGTACTGACCAGCCGGTTAATCGACCGCGCACTGCGTCCCCTCTTCCCCGATGATTACCATGCCGATGTTTTTGTAAATGTAATCCTTTACTCCTCCAACGGCGAGGATATGCCCGACGCATTGGCCGGTTTGGCTGCTTCCGCAGCGTTGGCCGTGTCAGACATTCCTTTCAACGGCCCGATCTCCGAAGCGCGTGTGGCGCGTATCAACGGACAGTTTGTGATCAATCCTACATTCAAACAATTGCAACAGGCCGATATCGATATCATGGTGGGCGCTACCATCGACAATATAATGATGGTGGAAGGCGAGATGAATGAAGTATCCGAAGCAGAAATGCTCGATGCTATCAAATTCGCTCACGAAGAGATCAAAAAGCACTGTAGCGCACAGTTGGAACTGAGTGAAATGGCAGGCAAAACGGTAAAACGCGCTTATTCCCACGAAGAGAACGACGAAGAACTCCGCAAGCAGGTGTGGGACAAATGCTATCAGCGCGCCTACAAGGTGGCCTCATCACAAAACCCCGATAAACATGAACGTATAGAGGCTTTCGAGGCAATCCTGGAAGAGTTCCTGGAATCTATTCCCGAAGAGGAAAGAAACGAGAAAAAACCGTTGGCCGCCCGTTACTATCATGCGGTGGAGAAAGAGGCTATGCGCCGCTGCATCCTCGATGAAGGGAAACGGCTCGACGGCCGCAGTTCCACGGAAATCCGCCCTATTTGGAGCGAAGCGGATTTTGTTCCGGGGCCCCACGGATCGGCGCTGTTCACCCGCGGCGAAACACAGTCGCTGACAACTGTCACGCTGGGTACCAAATTAGATGTGAAGATTGTAGACGACGTGCTGGTTCACGGTACCGACCGCTTCCTGTTACACTACAACTTCCCGCCGTTCTCTACCGGAGAAGCCCGCCCGCAACGCGCTACCGGCCGTCGCGAGATAGGACACGGCAACCTGGCGCACCGCGCCCTCAAACGGATGATCCCCCAGGGTTATCCTTATGTGGTACGTGTGGTTTCAGACATCCTCGAATCGAACGGTTCTTCCTCTATGGCTACCGTATGCGCAGGTACATTGGCGCTGATGGACGCCGGAGTGAACGTCAAAAAACCGGTAAGCGGCATCGCCATGGGCCTGATCTCGGAAAACAAAGGGCAGAATTTTGCCGTCCTTTCCGATATCTTAGGCGACGAAGACCACTTAGGCGATATGGATTTTAAAGTGTGCGGCACCAAGGACGGGATTACCGCCACTCAAATGGACATCAAAGTGGACGGACTCTCCTACGAGATTCTCGAAAAAGCGCTGGCACAAGCCAAAGTTGGCCGCGAACACATTATGGGGAAAATGATGGAAACCCTATCCGAACCCCGCGCCGACCTAAAGCCGCATGCTCCGCGGATCGAGGTAATAGAGATACCGAAAGATTTTATCGGCGCCGTGATTGGTCCGGGTGGTAAAATTATCCAGGGACTTCAGGAAGAAACGGGAACCATCATCACCATTGAGGAGATTGACAACAAAGGACGCGTAGAAGTATCGGCCAACAACAAAGCTTCCATCGATGCTGCCATGGCGAAGATCAAGGGCATTGTGGCTATTCCGGAAATCGGCGAAGTGTATGAAGCCACCGTCCGTTCCGTAATGCCTTACGGCCTTTTCTGCGAGTTCCTTCCCGGAAAAGACGGGCTTCTCCATATCTCAGAAATAGAATGGAAACGGTTGGAAAAAGTGGAAGATACAGGTATCAAAGAAGGCGATAAGATACAAGTGAAACTGATGGATATCGACCCGAGAACCGGGAAATTTAAACTCTCCCGCAAAGTATTACTTCCCCGCCCCGAACGTCCCGAAAGAAGCGGAAATCAAGGCACAGAAGAGAGGTAAACAGATGCCATACCTGATATAAGATAAGAGGCTGTTTCACAATTCATTTTAACGCTTTTTTTCCGGATACCAATCTGAGTTCAAACTCAAGTATCCAATTAGAGAAGAGTTAATTTTAATTTTGAGACAGCCTCAATAACGAATATAAGCGTCAGTTGTGATCCGAAATGCACAAATAGGCCAACGGCTCCAGGCATTGGCCGAGAGCGATTACAAGGGTTTCAATAAAAAGTGGATACGCCCGCCTCAGCCTTCAAGGTATTCAAAAGGCACATTCTCAAATTAAAAATAATATCCCAACTATTTGTTTGTAAAATAGTTGGGATTTTTGTATCTTTACGGACAACCCCGAAAATACGGTTTAGCAGCCAAAAACGGGGAAATCCAAACAAAAAGATA
>JAISZV010000320.1 GCA_031284475.1 Proteiniphilum sp.
TGGAAGCGACCTTGATGATGAGGGAATGATCCGTATCGTCGATGATGAGATTCATTCCCGATAGGCGGATCACCTCGTGTAGCTGGTTGCGGCGCTCGTTGATGCTCCCGTACTTAGGCATGAAGGCGCGTATCTCTCTCCCTCGCTCCTGTATGGCCTGGGGTAAATAGCGTGACGTATTTGAGATATTCGTCTCTTCAAGATAAGGGTAGATTTCCTGCGAAACGTACAAAACTTTTTTCTGGGGCATGGAGCTAATTCTCTAAATTTGAGTACAAAGATAATAAAAAAAATCCACATGAATACAAAATAAAATCCCATCTATTTTATATGTTTCTTATAAACAGACACGTATCGCCTTTTAGCTTTCAGCCGTGTAGAGATTTGGCTTCGTTTTTTTCTCTATGTGACAAATATTTTGTTGTTTTGCACTCTAAAAGTAAGTTGATGAAAATTATTCATACCGTAACGGAACTGGAAAAGCTGCTTGGGCAGTATCGGCAGGAGGGAAAAACCATTGGATTTGCGCCTACGATGGGCGCGCTCCATGAGGGTCATGCCGCTTTGGTGAAACGCTGCGTGGCGGAAAATGATATTAGCGTGGCGAGTATTTTTGTGAATCCCACGCAATTCAATAACCGGGAAGACCTGAGGCTTTATCCGCGTACTCCGGAAAAAGATTACGCGCTGCTGGAAAGCGCCGGAGTAGATATTGCGTTTGCGCCTCCGGTGGAGGAGGTATATCCCGTGCCGGATACCCGTATATTTGACTTTGGTTTGCTCGATAAGGTGATGGAGGGGGCTTATCGTCCCGGCCATTTCAATGGCGTAGCCCAGGTAGTGAGCAAACTTTTTGCTTTTGTAAAACCGGACAGAGCCTATTTCGGCGAAAAGGATTTCCAGCAGTTGGCTATTGTGAAAGAACTGGCGAAGCGGCTGCAACTGCCGGTGGAAATCGTGGCAATCCCTACGGTGAGGGAACCGGACGGCCTGGCCATGAGCAGCCGCAATCAGCGGTTGTCGGAAGAACAAAGAGCGCAAGCCGCCGAAATATACCGCATCATGCGGGAGAGCGTCTTGTTGGCCGGGGAGCGGCCGCCGGATGAGGTCGTTCGTTTCGTAACCGGCTCGATAAACAATGTGCCGGAGTTGCGCGTTGAATACTTCGGGATTGTTGACGGGGAGTCGCTCCAGCCGGTTTCATCCTGGCGCGATTCAGGAAATATAGTAGGGGCGATTGCCGTCTATTGCGGTGATGTGCGGCTGATTGATAATATAAGATACAGATAAATCCGGCTTCCGCAGGCTTCAGGGTCAAACCGAGTCCGCCGGGAGTTTTGCGAAAGTTTAGGGAAAATAAAGATATATGTGGGTAGAAATATTGAAATCCAAAATACACAGGGCAACGGTAACCGACGCCAACCTGAATTACGAAGGAAGCATCACGATAGACGAAGACCTGATTGATGCGTCCAACATGTTCGTACACGAGAAAGTGGCGGTAGTCAATAATAATAACGGCGAACGGTTTGAGACTTATGTCATCCGCGGCGAACGCGGGTCGGGAATTATTTGCCTGAATGGCGCCGCTGCCCGGAAAGTACAGAAAGGCGATGTGATCATTATTATGAGTTATGCGCTGATGTCGCCGGAGGAAGCCAAAACATTCCATCCCGTTGTCATCAATCTTGACGGGAACAACCGGATAAAAAAATAACCGGAATCGAAAAAATACAGGCCCTTTGGTTGCCGTGGCAACCGGTGGCTTTTTAGTTTAACAATACAGGTGTATTCCATGTTGCATTTGCTTCATTTATTGTAACAGTATAATTTTTTCAGTTTAACAATACAGGTGTATTCCAATAAGCACATCATAACGATAAGTACGCCCATCCTGCTGAGTTTGCTGGCGCAAAACATCATCCAGGTGATCGACACCGCTTTCCTCGGCCGCGTGGGGGAGGTGGAACTGGGAGCGTCGGCTCTGGCGGGCGTTATCTATATTGCGTTGTATACGCTGGGTTTTGGTTTCAGTATGGGAAGCCAGATACTTATCGGGCGGCGCAACGGCGAGAAAAATTGGGATAAGATAGGCGATATTGTCATTCAGGGGGCGCTTTTCCTGCTGATCCCGGCTTCCCTGCTGATCCCTTTGCTGCGGTACGGAGCCGTGCACTGGTTGCCGGCAATGTTTGAATCGTCCGCTGTGGCCAACGCCGTAACGGAGTATCTGGAGTGGCGCGTTTTCGGTATTGTATTCGCCTTTGTCAATCTTATGTTCCGCGCATTTTATATAGGAACTGCACGAACCGGAGTGCTTACGGTCAATGCTCTTGTGATGGCCGCGACAAATGTGATATTTGATTACGGGCTGATCTTCGGTAACCTGGGAATGCCGGAAATGGGTATAGCCGGAGCGGCTGTCGCTTCGGTGATCGCCGAATTTGTTTCTACTGTTTTTCTCTTTATTTATACGCGCAAAACGGTAGACCTGGCTAAATATGGTTTCAGGAAAATCCGTTTTCAATGGCCGGTCATTAAAAAAGTGCTGGACGTCTCTGTTTTTATGATGATGCAGTACTTGTTCTCCATCGTCACCTGGATGCTTTTCTTTGTATTCATTGAAAATTATATGGGAGAACGCCCCCTGGCGGTAACCAATATCGTGCGGAGTTTTTACACTATTCTGACGATCCCTTCTCAGGCGTTAGGGGCGGTGGCAAGCACGTTGGTGAGCAACACCATCGGGGCGGATAAAAGAGAAGAGGTGATCAATCTGATAAAACGGATCGCTTTTATAAGCCTGGGGGTGATGGTATGCGTGGTAACCATTGTCTCCGCCTTCCCACGGGCAATGATCCGTGTTTATACCGATAATCCCGCCCTTGTCAGTGATACCGTTTTGCCGCTCTATGTGCTTATCTCATCGCTTCCCATTTATAGCATAGGGTCGGTATTGTTTAATTCCGTATCCGGCACGGGCAATACCCGCACCGCCCTTAAGTTTGAGATTATCACGCTGTTCTTTTATCTCTCATATATGTGGTTTGTCATTATTCACATGCGTTTTTCCGTGGCAACGGCATGGACAACGGAACATGTGTACTGGTTCTTTCTGCTTACCCTTTCCTTTATTTACCTGCGCAGCGGCAAATGGAAAGGCCGGAAGATTTGATTTCCTGATTTTTGTACTATCTTTACCGGCGGA
>JAISZV010000327.1 GCA_031284475.1 Proteiniphilum sp.
TTTTCCGAGCCAGTTGACAATGGAATCCATATAAGCCTCCGAAGGGAACGTATAACCGAAAACGCCATGTTCCACACGTTGTTTCAGCGCCTCTATAATAGCCGGAGGAGATTTAAAATCCATATCGGCCACCCAAAACGGGATAAGATACTCGCGGCCAAAGACAGGTTTTAATTTCTCTGTTTTAACGGCGTGGGTACCCGAACGATCTACTATTTCATCAAAATTATATTGCATATTTGTATATTTAGGATTTAGGATGTGGGATGTGAGATGTCGGATGTGAGATGTCGGATGTGGGTCTCAAAGTTCCCTCCGGTTTCCTTCCCGTCCATTATCGTACGAAGCGCCTACCATTACCCATTACCCATTACCCATTATCAACTATCCATTATCAATTACCTTTTACCTATTACCTATTGTCTTTTGTCCATTGTCAATTGTCAATTGTCAATTATCAATTATTCTCCCCTTTCCGCCTGATCAATAATAGGCCGACGGGAGCGACGAATTATGACGCACCCTCTTTCCCCCGAAATTGAGCGATTCCACGGCAAACCCAATCATGAACTGGTGGGAGATAGTCCTGGTGATAAGTTCGTTCACGTGGGTATTATAATAATCACCCAGATAAGCTGCACGAAGGGTAACGTTGCACACAGGCACATCAACCGAAAAATAGTTGCGCAATGCCCGTTGATTATGGAAAGATCCGAAATGAAGGGTTCCCTTGTTATTCCCAAGCGTAAATATCTCGTAATAAGAGTGTCCGTATTCGGGCGAAAAGAATATACCGGCAAAGGGAGTGGCGAGCTGCCACCGGAAAGTGAATATCTTCCAGTTATAGATAGCCATAGCCGAAAGATTGAGGTTGGTAGACGTTTTCAGTGAGCCGGGATTATTGGAATTCCGCACATTGTATATGCCGCCCAAAGAGGCTTCCCATCCGCCGCCGCCCAAAAGCCGCAGATTAGAGGTAGCAAAGAGGGGATAAAATCCGGTGATCCGGTAATCTAAGTTGCCGTAATATTCCGAAGCGGAAGCCGTGGGATTCTTGGTAATCGCCGTTTGGATAAGGAACTGCTGCTGTAGGAGCAGGTTGCCGCTGAAATAGGGAGTTCTCTTGATACGATCGTGCATAAGCGATATGCTGATACCGTTATACCTGAGGGGCGAGAGGTAGCTGTCGTTGAGAAACGCTTTTCCGATACCGAAAAGGGTTGACTGGTTGACAGGGCTTACCGGCTGTATTGTGGAACGATTCTCTTGAGAAACCGTCACACAAAGAATACCGATCCATATACTAAACAATAGCGTTGTTTTCTTCATTTTGTTTTTTGTGTCTGTTAAAACAACTTCATCTGTCCGGTGATTTCATCGCGCAAATCGGCATCGGAGGTATTGCGATCTTTGTTTTCCTCATTTCCCTCATTTTCTTCATTTTCCGCGTTTTCCTCGCCAATCTCCACTTTCATTGCCTGTTGCTGTTCCTCCGCCGGTTCAGGGAAGCGAAGCGGTTCCAATTCTTCCACCGCCTCCACCGCGTAGTTGGAGATACGTTTACCTTTTGCCTTGTAACTTTTTACGCCGATAAATTCATCCACATCAATTTCCAGAGGTTCGCGGAAACTGTCGTGACCGCCAAAGAGGGCTTTCACCCGCGGATAAACCGTATCGGTCAGTAAAAACAGGCGGGAGCCGGTATTATCGCCTACAAACCGAAGCGGTTTCTCAGACAGTTCAAAAGTGAACCGTTTAAGATAGGCATATCCCTGATCAACGTCAAAGAGCGCCGCCGTCCATACTTTGTGCTCATCTAACTTTTCGATATGGAGTATATTTTGTGGAAAATGGTTGGTGAGGTCGAAGTTACAGATATAGTATTCGCCGGCGGTAGTAACCACGAGGATCATATCGTCGCCCTGAAATTCGCCGAGGAATTTGCCGCTGCCTTCGTAATTGAGACGGAGCACGTCAGGGTCGAACCACACCTTGCGGCCGCCGAGCGTTGACACGCCTTTTTGTTTGAGCTGAATGCGGTGTACTTCCGCTTTGGTAAGAATATTTCCCATAGCCTGCCTGCCTTTGATCTCTATCTCACTGAAATCTTTCTCAAACTGGAGGATACGCATGCGGGGTTTGGGCTTCAAGATCACTTTGATGGTTTCAGCCTCGCCGTTGGGATTAACGCTGAAGTAGGCGATACGCGAACCCGGTTCCCCACGGGTAAGGTCATACTCCTTGTCACGGTTAACGCCGGTAACGGCGAACCGTTTGATGTAATACGGCGCCTTTTTCCCGTCACGATACGCCACGTTATAAATAGTGCGCTTATCATTCCTCTTGAAGACTCCCGCATAGAGGATGCCTTTACCGACAAACATTTTGTCGCACACCTTCAACACCTTATATTTTCCGTCTTTGAAGAAGACAATAATATCGTCGATGTCGGAGCAGTTGCATACAAACTCGTCTTTCTTCATGCCTGTGCCAATGAAGCCTTCCTCACGGTTCATATAGAGTTTCTCGTTGGCTTCGGCCACCTTGGTAGCTTCAATATTCTCGAAACTACGAATGACCGTACGGCGCGGAAAATTCTTGCCGTAGCGCTCCTTGAGCATCAGGAACCATGCGATGGTATAGTCGATGAGGTGGCCGAGGTGATGGTCTATCTCGCCTATCTCTTCCTTCAATCTGGCGATCAATTCGTCCGATTTATCGGAATTGAATTTGAGGATGCGCCCCATCTTTATCTCCATCAACCGGAGAATATCGTCCCGCGTAATCTCACGGAGAAAAGAGGGTTTATAGGGTTCGAGGCGTTGATCGATATGCGCTACGGCAATATCCATATTTTTGGCGTTCTCGAACTCCTTGTCTTTATAGATACGCTCTTCTATAAATATTTTTTCGAGTGAAGCAAACAGGAGCGACTCCTGTTTTTCGCCTTTTTCAATCTCCAGTTCACGGCGCAACAGTTCACGGGTGGTATCTACGGACGAACGCAGCACATCGCTCACAGTGAGGAAGTGCGGCCTGTTGTCGTCGATCACGCAACAGTTGGGCGAGATGCTAATTTCGCAATCGGTGAAAGCATAAAGGGCGTCGATCGTCTTGTCGGAAGAAACGCCGGGCGCCAGTTGCACCTGTATCTCCACGTTTTGCGCCGTAATGTCGTCCACCTTCCTTATTTTGATCTTACCCTTGTCGTTGGCTCTGAGGATGGAATCGACCAAGCCCGCAGTGGTTTTACCGTAGGGTATATCTTTGATGACAAGCGTTTTGTTATCTAACTTGGAGATAGTGGTACGAATCTTTACGGAACCGCCTCTTTCACCATCGTTGTATTTCTCCACATCAATATATCCTCCGGTCTGGAAGTCGGGGTAGAGCGTAAAATCTTCACCCTGAAGGTATTTCACCGCGGCGTCGCACACCTCATTAAAGTTATGAGGCAATATTTTGGAAGAAAGTCCTACAGCGATCCCCTCGGCGCCCTGCGCCAGCAGGAGGGGGAATTTGGCAGGAAGCGTAACCGGCTCTTTATTACGGCCGTCGTAAGAAGCCTTCCATTCGGTAGTCTTCGGATTAAAGAGCACTTCGAGGGCAAATTTGTTAAGACGCGCCTCAATATAGCGGGGCGCGGCGGCGCCGTCGCCGGTGAGTATATTTCCCCAGTTACCCTGGCAATCGATCAGCAAATCTTTTTGTCCAAGCTGTACCAGCGCGTCGCCGATGGAAGCGTCGCCGTGGGGATGGTACTGCATGGTTGTCCCGATAATATTGGCCACCTTGTTATAACGGCCGTCGTCCATCCGCTTCATAGCGTGCAAGATGCGTCGCTGTACCGGCTTGAGGCCATCGAAGATGTGCGGCACAGCCCGCTCAAGGATCACGTAGGAGGCGTAATCGAGAAACCAGTTCTGATACATTTTGGAGAGGTTGAGCGAACTGTCGTCGCCCAACCTTACCGGCACTTTGGAGCCGGAGAATGATCCGGAGGAAAAAAGGGCTTCTTCTTCCCTATTTTCCTCTCTCTCTTTTATATCGTCGTCGTTTGGTAATTGGGGGGACATATTTCTATCGCTAAAAAATTGTCCAAAGATAATAATTTTAAGGATAATTGCCAAATCATCCATTCTTCGCAAGGCGGAGGCAGATTCAAGTAACAAATGAAACTTTATTACTACACCATATGTAGCAGATCACTACGCAGTATGTAGTGAATCACTACTACCGTATGTAATTTATGCCTTCTCGAACGTAATGCCATTGATAGACTTGCGCAAGGCGGCGAAAGCAAGAAAACCGCTCTTATGCCTGAAATCTTGTTCGCGCTAAACGCCTCTTTCGTTTATGAAAAAATTTATTCACAATAATTCTTAAAGGAAGATTCAAGCAGCAGCGCCGCAACAGGCGTTACGGGTGTGAGTTTCAATTTTTGTCGTTTCATGGTCATTTGTTTTGCTTATAGAATTTGCCTGTCATGTCATTTTATATTTCCCTGATAAGCAGAAATATAAAAGAATGGATCACCGGCAAAGAAAAGAAGTTAAGTATCTCATCTATCTCATCATGATGCTCATATAGTGATGCTCATATACGGTAGCAGCGATTGTAATGCATAAAATTTCACCTCTCTAAATTACATAATGATATGAATTGTCTACCTTTCCTCTGTAAAAAACTTTTTTCATCTGCGCGCGCTTGGAAACCGTAAGATTTTCATGTACTTTTCCCCTAAAAATTTTGCAAATCATTTTTATCCGTTTGTGTGTAATTGAGGATTTCATGCTATCTTTGCTTTATAAATAAAATCGACATGTCCGCTTTTGCCCCCTTCGCCAAACCGATGTACGTAATGCTCAAACCTGTAGGTTCGATGTGTAATCTCAATTGCGATTACTGTTACTATCTTGAAAAGGCAATCCTTTACGGCCGTAAAAGCCAGGTGATGAGCGAAGAACTCCTTGAGCGGTTCATACAACAATATACCGAATCTCAAACCATGCCCCAGGTAATGTTCACCTGGCATGGCGGTGAAACGCTGATGCGGCCCCTCTCATTCTACAAAAAAGCGGTAGAATTACAAAAGAGGTACGCAGGCGGACGGCAGATAGATAATTCTATCCAGACCAACGGTACATTACTCAACGACGAATGGTGCGCTTTCTTCAAAGAGAACAATTTCCTGGTAGGAATATCAATCGACGGGCCGCAGGATTTTCACGATGAATACCGCCGCGACAAGATGGGCAGGCCCTCGTTTCACCGCGTTATGAAAGGAATACAACTCTTGCAGAAACACGGTGTGGAGTTCAACTGCATGGCGGTAGTCAACGATTACAACGTAGATTATCCGGTGGAATTTTACCGGTTTTTCAAAGAGACCGGATGCCGGTATGTGCAGTTCACTCCCATTGTGGAACGTTTGCACAAGAACAACTCAATCCTTAAACTGACTACCGCACAGGAGAAAGACGACGAAGCGGAACTCGCCTCTTTCACTGTCGGGGCCGGAAAATGGGGCGATTTCCTTTGCGCCGTTTTCGACGAATGGGTAAAACAGGATGTAGGAAAAATGTTTATCCAGATATTTGATTCCACGCTGGCCAACTGGGTAGGGGAACAGCCGGGAGTATGCACCATGGCCAAGACATGCGGACATGCAGGCGTCATGGAGTTTAACGGGGATGTATATTCATGCGATCACTTCGTTTTTCCCGAATACCGGCTGGGAAATATCTACGGCAGCACGCTCACCTCAATGATGTATTCCGATGAACAGTTGAAATTCGGAACGGATAAATTCGATACGCTTCCCCGGCAGTGCCGTGAGTGCGATATGCTTTTCGCCTGCTACGGAGAATGTCCAAAAAACAGGTTTGTAAAGGATAAATATGGAAACGAAGGATTAAATTACCTGTGTAAAGGATATTACAAGTTTTTCTCCCACGTGGCGCCTTATATGGACTTTATGAAACGTGAACTGTTGGCAAAGCGTCCGCCCGCCAATGTAATGGAATGGGCCAGGCAAGGGGGTGGAAATTTAAGCGGAAAAGCGAGAAAGTGAAGACCTAATCACTTGGAAACCTAAGGAGAATAAAAAAACCGGATCACCTTACGTAATCCGGTTTTTTCTTAAACACCATTTTCAATTACCAGAATTGTTACTCACCCTTTCGGGACGAGTAGCTTATCTTTAATGCGTAAGCCTGCCTTAACGCTTGCTTTACTTCTGTAATGTACTGCATCCGCGTATCTTCATCCGCTTTGATGGAAACGGTCATCAACGGTTGATCCGCTTCATTCATACTGGCCTTTTCCTGCGCAATATAATCCTGAATTTCAGACACCTGGGCAAACCTGTCGTTCAACTGCATCTGTGTGCCGGAGCCCAATCGTGTATCCATGGGCGGGCCAATGTTGATGTAGGTCACCAGCGACTTTTTCTCCAGTTTCTGCACTTCCGAAGCGGTCGGT
>JAISZV010000348.1 GCA_031284475.1 Proteiniphilum sp.
TTGTATGTTTATATAAAAAATCAATTCGATCTTAATACTTTCTCCGGATGATCTCCCCGTAAATCAGGCCTTTTGTAAGTTCCTCACGGCTTGCATCGCCCCTCAGCCCTTTGATCAACGGATGTACGGATCTCTCTGCTATTTCGTCCCTTACATTCTCAGGTACATCGGGAGAATCCGTATCTTTCTCATAAAAGGAATCCGCGTCATAATCAAAAGTATAACTCGGATGGGAAGACTGTTCATCGTGAATGGATACCAGGTCGGACGAAGAACGAAATTCCCGGTGAACTCCCTTTCCCGAATAAGGAACAGGCGGCGCGGAGCGGCTCTTTTCGGGCCAACGGCTCTCTTGGGAACGTCCCGGTATGGACTCCCGCTCTTCCTCAAAGAAAGGGCGGGGCTCTGCTTCCGTTTGCTTCCGTTGCTGTTTCTTCTTCCGGGAATCATTAAAAAAGCCCAATATCATGAAAAATACCAGAAGGATAAAATAAATAATATCTCCGAACTCCATATTTTGATTAATTTTGCAACCGGACAAAATTAGTGATTTTTTCTGAATTTGAGGGTACTTGGTCAAGATAAAAAAACGAGAGCAACTTCACAGTTACTCTCGAACAATTAACCAAAACCTTAACTATGAAAAAATTTTTATTTTTTCCAGCGGCAAAGTTACTACAAGAATTGAAATATTGCAACTTTTTGTTGATAATTTAACATTTTAACTTTTCCCGGAGTTATACAACAGACGTCTCAGTTTACAGAGAAATGAAGAATCCAAACGGAATAAAAGAGAAAAAACTATTTATAGAGACTTATGGCTGCCAAATGAACGTAGCGGACACGGAAGTGGTTGCATCGATCATGGAGATGGACGGCTACAGCCTTACCGACAACGACCGCGATGCAGACGCTATTTTCGTAAACACCTGTTCCATAAGAGACAACGCCGAGCAACGGGTGATACAGCGGCTGGAATATTTCAATGCTCTGAAGCGAAAACGGAAAGAACCCCTTATTGTAGGAGTATTGGGTTGCATGGCTGAGAGGGTGAAATCGGGACTGATCGACGATCATAATGTAGACCTCGTGGTGGGGCCCGACGCTTATCTCGACCTCCCCAACTTAGTAGGAATGGCGGAGAGAGGCGAGAAAGCCATCAATATAGAACTATCCAAAACAGAAACCTACAAAGACGTAATCCCTTTAAAATTGAACGGGAGCAACATCTCCGGATATATCTCCATCATGCGCGGATGCGATAAATTCTGCACCTACTGCATCGTGCCGTTTACCCGCGGACGCGAACGCAGCCGTGAACCGGAAAGCATCCTGAACGAGTTGCACGACATGCGCGAAAAAGGATTCCGCGAGGTTACCCTGCTGGGGCAAAACGTAAACTCCTACCGTTTTACGGACAACGACCGGGAAATAGACTTTCCCGCCCTGTTGTCTATGGTAGCCGAAGCCGCGCCCGGAATGAGGATTCGCTTTACCACGTCGCACCCAAAGGATATGACCGATGAAACTTTAGAGACCATTGCCAGATACAAAAATCTCTGCAACTACATTCATCTTCCCGTGCAGTCGGGGAGTTCGAGGATGATGAAGTTGATGAACAGGAAATACGACAGAGAGTGGTATATGGAGAGGATTGCCGCCATCAAACGGATCATCCCCGGCTGCGGCCTTTCCACCGACGTTATGTGCGGGTTTCACTCCGAAACGGAAGAAGATCACCGGGAGACGCTTTCCCTGATGCGGGAAGTGGGATTCGACTCGGCTTTTATGTTCAAATATTCGGAACGGCCGGGCACATACGCGGCTAAAAGGCTTGAGGACGATGTGCCCGAAGAGATTAAAATCAGGCGGCTGCAGGAGATCATCAACCTTCAAATGGAACTCTCGCGGCAGAGCAACGAAAAAGATATGGGCAAAGAATTTGAGGTACTGACGGAAGGCTTCTCCAAACGCTCGCGGGAACAGCTTTTCGGACGTACCGACCAGAATAAGGTAGTTATTTTCGACAAGAAAAATCACCGTATCGGAGAGTTTGTAAAGGTGAAAATCACCGGCTTCACACCAGCCACACTGCTGGGAGAATCGTTACCGGCGCTCTGACTCAAACGGCAGGCGACGGATGTATAAAAAAATATGGCCGCGTGCTATTGCACGAAAGAAAGTGATTTACTATATTTGCGGACTTGCCACAAAAGGGCAGATAATAAATTGACGCGTAATTAATTATTGAAATTATTCCTTGCCGGAACTTAACGGACAAAACGAACAACTGAAAGCGCAAATAGAAGAATTAACCAAACGGGTGAACAGTTTGCAGGGAAAGTGAACGGATGCTGTTAAATGAAATAAAGAAAGGAACAAAGGAAATGAAAACACTAAAGTATTTATTGTTTGCTGCGCTTGCGCTAAGCATACTCACGGCTTGTTTGATAAGCAATGTTGAGAATATGGAAGACAATGCTGAGAATACGGATACTACGGATACCTCGGATACTACAAAAACCGATGTAACCATCCCGCCAATCATTATCTCACCAATCATTGGTCAATGGAAAGTAATCGAAGAAAATGATGCGTGGGATTATGATCTTATGCACCCTGTGACCGATTACAGGGTTTGGGAATTTTTTTCCAACGGGACGATAAAACAGTATTCTAATAGCAACAAGATAGACGAATGGTTTAAAACGTATGAATTGAAATCAGACTCGTTATATATCTATCATGACAATATAAAAGAGGAGTGGTGTACGCATATTTACAGATGCCAATTTATAGATGCAGAGAAAAATAAAATCAAGATAGAGTTTTTGTGGGGACTTACAACCGATATAAAGAAGCCATCATTGTGGATTTTTGAACGTGTAAATAAAGAATAAAATGAAAACACTAAAGTATTTATTGTTCGCTGCGCTTGCGCTAAGCATACTCACGGCCTGTTC
>JAISZV010000125.1 GCA_031284475.1 Proteiniphilum sp.
TTTCGGTAAGCGAGTGCAGATGAATAGAATAGCAGCTATATTATTACTCCCCATCATGGCGGTCTTTGCAATGCAACCTGTTATTGCAATGCATTATTGTGGCGGAGAGTTGAAATCGCTCGACTTGTTCGCCCGGCAAACCGTTACTTCTACAGATAGGGCAGGCCGCGGAGATAACCATTCCTGCTGCAATTCGCGCACGAGCGGAGATTCGCACAAGGCCGGGAATCCGCGCACGACTGAAGATTCGCGCAGGGCTGAAACCGCCCGCCACGGTGATGAGTTGCACTTTACCGGAGACAAATGCTGCAACACAGAGATACTTGAACTAACTACCGATGATTACCAGAGTAAAATAACACAGCAGGACTCCCGCCTCTTATCTTTTTCTATTGGCAATGCGGGAGCCATACCTATCCGGCCGTTTAAACTGCCGGAACCCGAAACCGGTATTCGTACCCCTCTACACTACTTTCCTCCGGGAGGACTTTTCCTGAAAAATGTAAGTATCCTCACTTACATCTGTATTTACCGTATTTGATTATTTGACGGCCAATAGTCGTTCTTTGACTATTGACAGGGCATTATTTGCATTTATCGTTTTAAAGAACAGGCATTATATTGATTAAAGAACAGGAGTTCCGTCAATCGGATTTCTAAAGTACGGTTTCAATATAATCTCAGGTATGTTTATTCCAATCGTATAGACGTAAATGCTATTGGGATAGAGTGTGTTCAAAATCAAATAAATTTCATCATGCTTAATAAGATAATCAAATATTTCCTCGAAAACAGGATAATCACATTATTGCTGCTTGCCGGCATTATTGTCTGGGGATTATCCACTGCTCCGTTCAATTGGCAGATAGGAATACTGCCGAGAAACCCGGTTCCGGTAGACGCCATCCCCGACTATGGCGAAAACCAGCAGATTGTCGCCACCGAATGGATGGGACGCTCTCCGAAAGATATACAAGACCAAATCACCTATCCGTTAACCACATCGTTGTTAGGTATTTCCGGAGTTAAAACCATACGGAGCACCTCTATGTTCGGGATGTCGTTTATTTATATCATATTTGAAGAGGATGCGGAATTTTACTGGAGCCGTTCGCGTATCTTGGAAAAACTGAACTCCCTGCCGCCCGGTACGCTGCCCGAAGGCGTACAGCCGAGCTTGGGGCCCGACGCCACAGCGCTGGGACAAATATTCTGGTATACGCTGGAAGGGCGTAACCCCAATACGGGAGAACCCACAGGCGGATGGGATCCCGATGAACTGCGAACGGTGCAGGATTTCTATGTCCGATATTCCATTTCGTCGGCTGAAGGAGTTTCCGAAGTGGCTTCCGTCGGAGGTTTTGTAAAGGAATATCAGGTGGAAATCAATCCCAATGCCATGCGTGCATTTAATGTTTCCATCATGGACATTATGGAGGCCATACGGAAAAGCAATCTCGATATTGGCGCGGAAACCGTTGAGATCAATAAAGTTGAATATCTGGTCAGAGGGCTTGGGTACATTAAAAACGTTTCCGACCTGGAAGAAGCGGTCGTTACTGTCCGCAACAACATTCCCGTGAAAATTAAGGACGTCGCTTTTGTGAACTTAGGGCCGGCCACCCGGCGAGGCGGATTGGACAAGGAAGGCGTTGAAGCGGTGGGTGGCGTTGTAGTTGCCCGCTACGGCTCCAATCCGCTTCATGTGATAGACAATGTGAAAGAGAAGATCAGGGAAATGGAAGCAGGTCTTCCTCAAAAAGTCCTGGAGGACAGTACGGTTTCCAAAGTTACCGTAGTCCCGTTTTACGACCGTTCGGGACTGATCAAGGAAACCATTGGTACGCTCGAAGACGATTTGACCCTCGAAATGATCATCAGCATTATCGTCATTATCATCATTATTGTCAATCTGCGGGCGTCGGTGGTTATATCGAGCCTGCTTCCCATCGCTGTTTTGGCCACGTTTATCGTCATGCGCCTGTTGAACATCGACGCCAATATTGTAGCCCTTTCGGGAATTGCCATTGCCGTGGGAGTTATGACGGATATTGGGGTTGTCTTTGTGGAAATCGTTGTACAACACATGGAAAAGCCGGAAAATAAAGGAATTACTAAGGGAAAGGCTTTTGCCGGTTTGATCTACCGGGCGGTCAGCGAAGTTTCCAAACCGACAATAGTCGCCATGCTTACCACCATTGTCAGCTTCCTGCCCGTTTTCTTTTTGGAAGCGCAGGAAGGCAAGCTGTTCAGGCCCTTGGCCTATACAAAAACGATCACGCTGGTATCGGCCCTGATATTGGGAATGACGGTAACGCCAACTTTGGCCTATTATTTCTTTTCGATCAAAGGATCACCCAAAACCGCGCGGAAAGTCCTGTGGAAAAACAAAAAGACAACCACCTATATCGCCGCCGGCATTGCCATACTTGCGGCGACGGTTTATTTAACGGCAGAATGGCTGCCGATGGGGCCGCAGAAAGGATTCCTTGTTAATTTTTTGATCGTGGCCGCCTCTATCGCCATGATCCTCGGATTTTTCTCGCTATTGATAAACAATTACGACCGGTTGATCCGCTGGTGTTTAGCCAACCGGTGGAAGTTTATGATGATCCCCGTTTTCACTTTGTTGTTCGGCATAACCATCTGGTTGGGATTCGATACGGTTTTCGGATTTGCGGCCAAAAGTTTTGAAGCCGCCGGGTGGAAAAATTTCCGTCAAACGGCCTTTTGGTCGGCGGCGACCGGCAAATTCCCCGGAGTGGGCGAAGAGTTTATGCCGAGCCTCAACGAAGGTTCTTTTTTACTGATGCCTACGAGTATGCCGCATACGGGCGTCGAACAAAACCTGCAATTCATAGAAGCGTTGGATAAGCGAATCAGTAATATTCCCGAAGTGGAAACAACCGTCGGTAAATGGGGGCGCGTCAACTCGGCGCTTGATCCGGCTCCTACCCAGATGTTTGAAAATGTCATCAATTACCGTCCCGAATATATCCCGGATGAAAATGGCCGGCGCATCCGGTTTAAAGTGAACGGTAAAGGTGAGTTTATCCTGAAAAACGGGTCGGTTTACAATCCGGATAAGGATGGATTCCGCCTGATACCTGCCGACAGCCTGATTGCAGACAAAAGAGGGGATTATTTCCGCCAATGGCGTCCGCATATCAAAACGACCGGCGATATATGGCAGGAGATCGTGAATGTGTCGCATTTGCCGGGGTTAACTTCCGCGCCCAAACTGCAACCTATCGAAGCGCGCTTAGTAATGTTGTCCACGGGTATGCGCGCACCGATGGGCGTAAAAGTATCGGGGCCCGACCTGGAGTCGATAGAGCAGGGAGGGAAACTGATTGAAGCTGTTTTGAAAGATGTGCCTTCCGTACTGTCTTCCACAGTGTTTTACGACCGTGCGGTTGGCGCTCCCTATATAGAGATCGGCCTGAACCGTCAAAATATGGCGCGATACGGCATTACGGTAGCCGACTTGCAGGAAGTCATCAGCGCGGCAGTAGGCGGTATGTCGTTGACCACCACCGTGGAAGGCCGTGAGCGGTTTCCCGTGCGGTTGAGGTACCCGCGCGAACTGAGGGAAAACCCCGAAGAGCTCTCCAACCTGATCATCCCCACTGCAACCGGCGCGCAAATACCATTCAAGGAGGTTGCCGGTATAACATACAGCATAGGGGCGCAGATGATCCGGAGGGAAAACACATTCCTTACAGGTTTTATTATAT
>JAISZV010000130.1 GCA_031284475.1 Proteiniphilum sp.
CCGTAATAATCTATCCTGTCATATTCTCCGGGCATCTGCATTTGCATCCCGAAACGAAACATGTCTGAGACATCAGCAGACGCACCGGCTGTAAGCTGCTGGGTAACCTTTATGGCCCCTTTGTTATTCACTACATAAGTCAGCGTTAGCTTTGCCCTCACCGAAGGCATATCATACTCCGCTTTTACGGTAACCATATCACGGGCATACGTATGTTGCAGGTTTTTCAGTTCCATCGGCGGGTTGAGCCATGCACGGTATTTGTTTTGTAAACCGGCGCCGAAATCGTTGTCGGTGGGTGCGCGCCAGAAATTGGGGCGAAGCTCCCCTCCCCGATCAATTAATTCGTGATTATTCACTTGGTATCTGGATAAAAATCCGGTGTGCTTATTGAAATTCAGCGTAAACGCTTCTCCTTCGATGATCAGGAAATTCCGGTCTTTCTCATTTACCTGGGGAGCGACAAGGGCGGTACTCGTTTCTGTTTCGTTGTCCAATACCAGTTCCGGCGCTTGATAGGGGCGAACAGTCATTTGATTTTTAGCGACCGTAAATCCGGCCGGAAGCAAAGACCCTTGTTGTTTCAATTTATAAGCCACATTCAGCAGAAGTTCTTTTTCCTTGCAGATATCCGCTGTACGGATGTCGAGTTTCAGCCCGGCTGTCTGTTGCGGGGCTACATTCAATTCGCTCACGACTCCGGCCCGGACAACCTCGCCGTCGGCCAGCAGGCTCCATTCCAGATAATAGCCGGAAAGGTCGCGGAAGAAATGCTCGTTGTAAATATTTATTTCGCCGTTTTGCAGGTCAACCGGGGTAGTCCAGATGGATTGATAGAAATGCCCGACTTCATACATGTGCGGATTGGGTACGCGGTCGGGGCCAACAAGCCCGTTGTCGCAAAAATTCTGGTCGCTTGCATCGTAAGGATTAAAATCGCCTCCGTAAGCATAGATCTCAACCCCGTCTTTATTCTTCCAACGGATGGATTGATCGACAAAATCCCAGATAAAACCACCCTGGTAAGAAGGATATTTGCGGATCAAGTCCCAATATTCCTTAAAACCGCCCATCGAATTACCCATCGCGTGGGCATATTCGCATTGGATCAGCGGTACGCGCGGATTATTTTTCAAGTATTTCTCACTTCCTTCATAGGTATAGTACATCGGACAAAACACATCTGACACTTCCGCTTTACTATCCTGTTCATATTGCACGGGGCGCATTGTATCTTCCCGGCGTATCCAATCGAAACAAGCCAGGAAGTTCTCCCCGAATCCGGCTTCGTTCCCCAACGACCAGAAGATAATGGAAGGGTGGTTATAGCCGCGTTGCACATTACGCTGGTTGCGTTCGAGGTGGGCTTTGGCATAAGCCGGATTCTTAGCCAGTGTCTTCTTGCCATATCCCATGCCATGCGATTCGACATTGGCCTCGGCCACAACATATAAGCCGTATTCATCGCAGAGATCATACCACTGGTTATCATTGGGATAGTGGCTTGTACGTACCGCATTGATATTAAATTCTTTCATGATCTTTATATCCTGGATCATGCGTTCGCGCGAAACCACGTAGCCTCCGTCGGGGTCGAGTTCGTGGCGGTTGACTCCCTTAAAAAGTACCGGTTGTCCGTTGACCAGTATCTGTGCATTTTTCATCTCTATCTTACGGAATCCCACCTTAAGAGGGATTACCTCCAATACAGCATTCCCTTCATTTTTCAACGTAGCGGTCAAAGTATATAAATAGGGCGTTTCAGCCGTCCATTTGGCCGGATCGCTCACCTGCATATCGACTGTTAATTTGCCTGAACCTTTGGCTTGCGCGGTAGCCACACTGTTTCCCTGTGCATCTCTCAAATCCAGTTCAACCGTTCCGTTGCCGTTCATCTGCATGGCCACGTTCAGCGAACCGTCTTTGTATTGCGCATCCAGACCGGGCGTTACACGAATGTCCTCTATATATTGTTTATTGCGGGCATAGAGATAGCAATCACGCCCAACGCCTGCAAAGCGGAAGAAGTCCTGATCTTCGAGATAAGTTCCATCGCACCAACGGAATACCTGAAACGCGATCAGGTTCTTGCCGGGTTTCAGATAAGAGGTAAGGTTAAATTCAGCTTCGAGTTTGCTGTCCTCGCTGTATCCTGCATATTTGCCGTTTATCCACAAATAGATATTGGAAGTAACGGAACCGAAATGTGCAAATATCTCTTTTCCTCCCCAATCGGCCGGAATCGTAATTTCACGGCGATACGAACCTACATGGTTGTTTTCTACGGGAAAGCGGGGCGGATCATTCTCAAATTGATTCCGCCAGGCATAACCGATATTCACATATAAAGGATCACCGTAACCGTTCAGTTCCCATACACCGGGAACCGGCATATTCTCCCATCCTTTGTCGTTAAAATCGGTACGGAAGAAGTCGGCCGGACGCTGGTCGGCATTGCGTACCCAGTTGAATTTCCATAAGCCGTTTAACATTATGAAGTTTTTCGATAAGTGTTTCTCATTTTTCCCAGCCATTTCTGCTGATTCATAGGCGAAATAACTGGTATGCATAGGAGCGCGGTTGACTGCATTGACTTCCGGATCCTGCCATTCGTTCTTTTGGGCGGTAGCAGTAAAAACCGAGAGTCCCACCGCAGCAATAGATAAGATTTTCTTCATTTTATCTTGTTTTATTAAGGTACTTAATTTCCCCAAGTATTGTTTTCCGACAAAACTACAAATAAAAACAATAAAAAGAAATTTTTACACAAAAAAATGCAGGTTAAGGACGATAATTGGGGTTATTTCCTCTCATCTTATTAACTTGAGCATGTTGAAATTGCCCGGGACTGGAATATAGCATAAAATCGGAAAACTCCAATCGGGTTAGCTGACGTTTAGACGGAAATAAGTTCAAAATGTTGCAATGCTTTTAGAATGCCGTCATTATCCACCGAACCGGTTACATAATCTGCCGCTTGTTTAACGTCGTCCTTTGCATTTCCCATCGCGACGCCTATACCGGCATGACGGAGCATTTCAATATCATTTCCCCCGTCACCGAAAGACATTGTTTCATCAAGAGAAAAACCGTAATGCGCACAGAACTGATCTATCCCTACGCCTTTGTCCACACCCTTGGCGATGACGTCGGCAAAAGTTGGGTACCATCGCATGGACGAACAGTTCGGCAACAGATTCATCACATCTTTTTCCTGTGAATCTTTGAAGAATGCCGTCAACTGAAACAGTTCCTTGTCCCGATAATAATCAAGGTCATTTATCTGAGCCACTTCCTGTTTTAGGAGGTTCATCAGGAATTTCATCTCTTCGTCGATATAATTCAGGGAAAGCCTATGTTCTTCTACAAAAAGACAGGGAATCACCCTTTCCTGTTGTAAATAATCGATGAAACGATTGACGTCCGACCGGTCAATACTCTTTCTGAAGATGACATTATCGGTACCCTGCAAACAGTAACAGCCGTTCATCGTAATATATCCGTCAAATTCCATATTGTCCAGATTATTGATTACCGAGAAATGCCTGCCGGTGGCGATAAATACTTTGATACCTTTACCTCTGATCATCTCGATCGCTTTGCGGGTAGAATCGGGAATCCGATGGGTGTTAAAACTGACGAGTGTGCCGTCAATATCGAAAAAAATTGCTTTAACCATAAATCTTTTTTGCCTGACTTTTGCAAATATACATGAAAAAGCCAAGATTATCGCACTTTATTTTACGAATCTTATAAAGAGCAAAATCACTGATTCTTCAATAATTCCCGTGCTTTTTCGATAATGGTATCCAGGTTTTTCTTTTTGTCTTCTTCCAGCATATTTACGTATATATCAGGCTCTACACCAAACTCAATATGCTCTTTTTCGGCATTGAACATGGGGGATGCGGAAAAACGTACCGACCAGCCGTTGGGAAGCTCGGAGGTGAACGGCAATCCGCTGCCGCCGCCCGTCTTGTCGCCCATAACGGTTACATTGGGCGCGTATTTCATAATGCTGACAAACTCGTTGGTTGCACTGTAACATCCTCTGTTCGTAAGAACGACTACCGGCTTCTGATAACGCACCCTATCGGAACTCTCCACATATTTGGGATAAAGTTCGGAAAAATCGTTATGCCCGGGGCCTACTTTGTGAGAGATATAACCGATAAGCCGGCGTTCATTGAAAAAGCGGCTTGAAATCCTTTCCACATTGGCAAGGCTACCGCCCCCGTTGCTTCTCACATCAATGATAAGTCCCCGGCAAATAGCCATCCTGTTCAATACCTGGTCGAGGTTTCCAGGCCCCACATCATTGGTAAAACTCCCGTAATAGAGGTAACCGATATTGTCTTCCAGTATTTTATACCTCATTCCGGAGGCAATACTGTAATCCTTTCCGAGGTAATGTTCCTGCACCGATAAATCAAAGTTAGCAGGATAATCTTCCTGCCATTCCCAGTACCGGGTTACATCGTGCGCAGCGGACAAATTCACATGCCCGTCCTTCAATTCCGCGAGCATCAGCCCCATCAATTTAAACAGGCCATCATTGTCCATATCGGAAGTAATACGCGTACTGTATTCCCGGTACACCGCATCCCAGTCGATATCCTTATATTCAAAAAAACAGTAATTTCCGTCCAGAATAGTCCATAACGCATCGAAATTACCCTTCGGATCGTTGTCGAATTGCATCATATCATCGCAACTCAGCCAAAGGATAAGCGGCAATAACAGAAGTACGGTATATTTCTTCCTTTTCTTCATCAGTAGTATAATCAGATAAATTATCTGCAAGGTATCTTGTTTACTCTCTTCTCGTGCCGCCCTCCTTCAAAAGGCGTACCCAGAAACATCGACAATATCTCATATACCTCTTCATCACTCAGAAACCTGCCCGGCAGCACAAGCGCGTTTGCATCATTATGAGCCCGCGCCAGGGAAGCCACTTCCGCATTCCAGCACAAAGCGGCGCGGACGCCCTGGTGTTTATTCAGCGCAATGCCTATTCCTATTCCCGATCCGCAAATAGCCACACCCGGGTAACATTCGCCGTTTTCTATGGCATGCGCCAAAGGATGGGCAAAATCGGGATAGTCACAGCTTTCCTCGGAGTAGGCCCCGAAATCTTTGTAGGGAATCCCTTGTTCCTCAAGCGTTTTAATAATAAACTGCTTAACCTTATAACCCGCATGATCGGACGCAAGCCCGATGGGTTTCTC
>JAISZV010000040.1 GCA_031284475.1 Proteiniphilum sp.
CGATGGTCGTATCGTTTACCGTGGGAGCGATACCCGATGTACCAAACGCTATCTTCACAATCTGCCGGTTAGCGCTTTCCCCGGCTATCAGATGCGCCATCTGTACCCGCGCTCCGTCCCCGATACGGTTTTCTTCCCGGATGTGTTCAATCATTCTTCCGTTCTTGAACACCTTCAGTTCAAAAATACCTTTAAGCGGTTTCACCACATCCTTAAGATGCAGTCCAATCGTATTGTCTTCACGTTCTTTCATAACGTCCTCCATATTTTGTGTGTCATACAGGCACAATTTCTCCGTAGTTAAATTCGATACTCCCGTCATGGTTGTATTGAGGATTATCTGAGCCGCCATAGGTCCAGTACCCTATCATACTGACGGCAAACTCATCATCCATTTCGGCGGTATCGGAAAAATCCATATTCCCGGCCAAGACAAGTTCCTCATCCACCCCTGCGGTATCTTGCATATCCAGTGTTATGGTGTGAGGATCAACGGCTTCGTTCATCTCCGCAGCATCAATAAAATCAGCCAGTAATTCTGTTTCGATTGCCCCGTCCTCTATATTCGCCGCATCAACTAAATTGCCATCGGTTATAGGTATTACCTCAAGGAAGTCATCTGACGCATCCCATTTGTATTGCCCGTTATGGCTCATTTTACTGTCATATAGCCGGGCGCTTGAAAACCGGTCGGTGTGATCCGCGATACAGGTAATAGCAAGCTCATCCCGGGACGGCATTTCTTCGCTAAAATCAATTCGTAGGGCAGCCTCAAAATCCTCGGACGCGAATACGTCACTCAGCCCGGATCCGAATACTATTTCTCCATCGTGGGTATAGCGAAAAACTTCCCGTTGATATGCGATCTGTCCGTTGTGGGGATAAACTCCGTTATATTGAGCGCCGCCCTCTATGCCGCCTCCGTAGACTATCGCGGAACGGCCATACACATGATCCACAAAGCTCAATTCCGATAAAATTTCAAAGATATCGTGCGATTCCATTTCTTCAACAAAATCAGCCACGGCTCCGATCACCACCCTCTCGTCCATCTCGATTTTGTCTTCAATAAAATCCAACAAATTTGTTAAAGCATCAAGAGAACTACGTGTATTTTTTACGGAGTTAATAGCACGCATGAGTTTTTTCATTGCTTCCCCGTCCGGAATCTGCCCCTCGGTTGCAATACGGAATCTGTACGGACGGCCGCCGTATTCGTACCAATCCTGTACTTCCGCTCTCGTAAATACAGCCGATACGATTTCTTCAACTACAGAAGGTGTTCCCTTACGATAATGCCAATCCAAAGACTTCAAAACTAATTTGCGTTTTATTTCTACCGGTAACCCTGGGTCGTAAAAATCTACATGAAATTGCCATGCTAGTAGATCAATAATCATTTCGTCCATAATTTTGTTCAATGTTAAATTGGGTATCATTTCGATATCAGGAATTTTTTTTATAATGTCCTGCAATACTTCGTCAAACGCCTTTGCCATCAATCTAATATTTTTATCTGCAGCCAGGTTTTGAGGCATTAAATTAAGTATAGAAATATTGCTTAAATCCATTATGCGTCCTCAAACCCTTCGTAAATTACTGTTTTACTACCGCTAAACTGCGCTACTTCATTCGGCTCCAGAATCTGAAATACAGGCTCCGTAATTTCAAGCCGTTTTACCCCACAGTCCATGATGAGCTTATGAAGTATGTCCGGAAGTATGTCCAGACCCAGGCGTGATTTCTGCCATGCGATATACTGATCAACCGCCTTGTCAACAGCGTCTATAATTGAGGTAGCTTCGATTGCCTTTTCGGTTTCTATCCAATACCGCACTGCTACGTCAAATCCTTTGGATTGCGGTTCTACTACATGGACATAATCTGTTAACGGGCGCCGCATTTTACCACTCAGGGTTTCTTTTACTTGGTTCATTATTTCTTCGGTTGGTAATTCACCGTCCTGCATTAAGACTGTCACGTTCACGTTTCCCGGACCCGTACCACTCTCCCTGTAGTAATCTCCCAGTGCATTATAAAATCCCGCCGCATCCGCTATTCCCCAGGATTCAAGAAATCCCGCGAAAGACTGCAGATCAAGTTCGGGCATCCATACTTTAGCGTCCACTATTCCAGGATTTGCAGTTCTGGCCCAGAACACATAGGCACCGTCAGGCCCGGCAACAGAAAATGATTCCGGGAGTATTTGCAGCCTGGCCCGGTATGCCTCTATGTCTTCTATGTCCGTACCACCGCTTGTGGGCGTTATATTTTCGGCCGTTGCGATAAATGGCAAAACGTCCACCATGTTGTTTATGTCGCCTGACTCAAAGCCCATTCCCACCATACCCGCTATTGTGCATTCGGCTTCCACGTCCCCGTACAATTCGCCAGCCGGAATTTCAATCGCATTTTTTGTTGAAAAGAATACTTTATTGTCAGGCGTTGTACGGTTTCCTCTCGGGATTATTGTCCGTACCGATCGAGGGGTTGATAATGTGTACCGAATTGTTGTCAGTGCGTGTGATGCCGGAATCCTCTTTCCCCTGTTACCGTACAAGCTTCCGATATGTTCTATTGTTTCTTCATCGGCAAAGAAGAGCAGGTTTCCCTTTCCCGTTTTGTCAATGTCAGTAGCGACCTGGGTCAATGCCGCAGCTTCTGCCAACTGGACAAGCCGCTCCGGATCTGCTGGGGCCAGCCGATAACCCGGTTCGCCTGCCGCCCTGCGGACTTCCTCATATACCCGTTGTAAACAGTCTTGTATTTTCCTTGCGTCTGTTTCCGAAAATTGTAGATCGCTAAACGGCATTCTGATTTACCTCCACTTTGACTGATGGTGAAATCTGCCCTGATATCACATCCGTTTCCCATATAATTTGTTTTAGGATCGCCCTGGGTTCGTACTTCTTTAACTGTAAAAATATTTCCTGCTCCGCTCTGGCCCGGGTTATGTTTATTGGGGTATCCAAAAAGTCAAAGCTAATGCCGAAATCACGGTCAAGGGGAACCGTACCGCGCCGGGTCGTTAAAATTGTGCGAACATTTTGCATAACTTCCGAAATTCCGGTTAAGCCATAGGTAATATTCGTAGGTAAGCTCTCAATTTTTAACATTATAAAGCCTCCATCTT
>JAISZV010000079.1 GCA_031284475.1 Proteiniphilum sp.
CTCTGGTTCCAGTAAACCGTTCCGCCGGTAATCTCGCCGATGGCGCCGTTCATGATCTGCTTATACGATTCCACATAGCTGCGCTGATGGTGGCGTTGCGTTCCGGTAACCACAGTCAGGTTTTTTGCCTGTGCCTGCTTAGCGGCTGCTACAATGGTACGATACCCTACCGCATCCACACAAATCGGTTTTTCCAGAAAACTATGCTTGTTCTTCTCTACGGCATATTTGAAATGTTCTGCACGAAAGAAAGGGGGACAGCAATCAATCAATATGTCAATATCGCTATCTATCACCTGTTTGTAGGCGTCCAATCCCACAAAGCGCTTGTCGACAGGAATATCTATATTTTTCTCATTCTTCAGCTTCTCGGCCAAGCTGTCTACCTTGTCCTTAAACACATCACCCAAAGCCACGATAGTTATTCCGTTGGCAGCATTCAGGAAGTTGATGGCCGCTCCCGAACCGCGTCCGCCGCAACCTACAACGCCTGCTTTTAGCTCTTTTCCATCGGCAGCCAGATCGGGGAGATCCGGGATGTAATAACTGCCGGGCGCTTTTAAAGGCACATTGGCGCCTTTTCCTTTTTCCGTTCCACCGCCGCAGGATGTCAGAATCCCTGCGGAACCGGTACCAATTACTCCTACTGCTCCTGCTACTGCGGAAGTCTTCAGAAATGACCTTCTGGTTACACTGTTCTCTTTTTTCATTACTTTGATTGTTTTAGATTATTGTTTTAGTATATCAATTGATTTGTTGATTGAAATTAAAAATTCTATATTCTCTCCCATAAAAACCATTATTATAAAGAATCATCCAAAATAAGAGGGATTCTACGGAAAAGAAACTAATTCAAGTTGAGAGATGAATCCGGTTCACATACCACGCGGAATCCGACTCCTTTTATATCGGAATACCACCAGATACTCTTCGGCAGTTGCGGATCTGTTCTCAGCCATGCATCATGTTGTGTATAAGCGCGGTTCGCGCTACGCACATCGGCCGCATCGGAAGAATAGAATCCTCCCCGTACCACCCACTCTTCGCCTTCGGCCACCCGTGGATTATGGGTAACGCCCGAACGTTTGGCGTATGCTTCCGGATCATACTTGTCGACCGTGTACTCCATCACATTCCCCAGCATATTCTTTAATCCGAACGGATTAGGCATGACCAGAGAAGGCGGCTGTGTGCGGCCATCACTATTTTTGTCATAGATCACATACGAAGCGATGCTGTCGGTTTTCGGCTTGAAAATATTCCGCATAAATCCCTGATTGGAAAAATCTTTCGGACTCCCCGGGAAAAAATAGGGCGTCTCTGTTCCTCCGCGGGCAGCATATTCCCATTCGGCCTCAGTGGGAAGGCGGTATTTCTTACCTGTTTTTTCCGACAACCACTGGCAAAATGTTTCAGCGGCATAATGGGTCATCGTAATGGCGGGACGATCACCCTGTCCCCAGCCCTGGTCGGGATAACCGAATGGCGGCGTGGGGCCTGATATGGCGTCTACGCCCATCGCATTGAGGTTATTCCGGTACACGGTTTCGGGCGGGGTACGCCCTTCACTCATCGTCTCCGCATAAAATACCCAGTACTGATCCCAGGTAGTCTCTACTTCCGCCATAAAGAACGGACTCAGGGAAACCTCATGCTGCGGCGATTCGTCCGGATTACGGAAAGGTTCTTTTCCTGGACTTCCCATTGTAAAGGTTCCTCCTTTGATGGCAATCATATTGAACGAAACGGCTGTTCCGGGAATCTGTTCCGTGTAATCGGCAAAGGTGGTAACCGTGGCCGATTCTTTGTAGAACAAACTGGCGTCCACTGCTGTGGCTCCGGTCATTCCGGGAATGCCTGTCATCTGTCCGTGCGAATAATTCGGATTGTAATGCCCTGCGTCGAGATGGCAACTGATACATTGCAGGTCGAGTTTTTCCGCATTTTCCTCGTAATAGAGATGCGCCGTAATACCCTCATCGGTGATTCCCTGCGGAAATAGATTCTGATGACATTTCACGCACGATTCGTTGGGAATATATTTCACGGCATGTTCCAATTCCGATTTCTTATCCCAGTCTATTTTGGCTGAATCCTTGGTGAGGTATCCCCACAGATCTCGCGCGCCCAGCGCCATTTTCACCGAATAATGAGCCCATGTATCGTCTTTGGGCGGGAGGTGGCAATCCACGCAGTTTACCATTACCCCGCTTGAGTTATTCACATGTACCGACAGCATCCAACTATCTTCCACATGAGGGTGCACATGGCACATCATGCATGATTCATTCGTGGAAAAGTAGACTGAGGTCTGATACAAGACCGCGACAAAAACAATTCCGATAAATATTCCGATGATAAGGAAGAAACCTTTCCGTTGGTGGTATTTTTTACCTGTTCTTCGTTTCCTTCTTGCGCGCTTAGACATTACAATATTTGATAAGAAATTCTTAAATTATAGTTTCTATCTATATATCCCTGCTATTTGCCTCTAAAAGTACAAATTTTTATTCTATTAAAAAAAATGAATACGTAAAATGTTGCGTTCCTGACAAAAATAGTCTTTATTCGATCCATTTAAACCATTTTGTATTGTTATCCTTGCTTGCTTCTACCATAGTTTCCACAAACTGCATACCCCTCACGCCGTCGTAGACCGTAGGAAAATCGGTAATCGCTTCACCGGGTATTTCCCCGTTTCTTTTGGTCATCACAGTCAAAGCAAAATTCCGGTAAATATTGGCAAAAGCCTCTATGAAACCTTCCGGGTGTCCGGCTGGGGTTCTGGTATTCCTTTTGGCAAGATCGCTCAGAAATTCGTTGTTACCCATATACAGCTCCTGAGAAGGCTTATCGCCCCATCTCAGAATTAAACGGTTCGGATCCATCTGCCGCCATTCCAGTCCCCCCTTATCGCCATATACACGAATGCGGATATTATTTGCTTCTCCCGTGGCTATTTGGGTAGCCATCAATACGCCGGTAACGCCGTTCTCCAAACGCAGTAACGACGCGCCGTCGTCATCTACCGGGCGTCCCTCCGCATAAGTCTGCAGATCGGCGCAGACCTCCTGTACTTTGAGGCCCGTCACATATTCCGCCAGATGCCAGGCGTGCGTGCCTATATCACCCATACATCCCGCTTTACCGGTAGTATTGGGATTTGTCCTCCATCCGGCATTATTTCCGCCCTGCAATTCTATGCGTTGCGACAGCCATCCCTGGGTATATTCCACATATACCTTTCTGAGCTTACCTAATTCTCCGTTGGCAATCCGCGCTTTCGCCTCTTTGACGGCGGGGTATCCCGAATAGACGTGTGTGAGCGCCAAAACCAAACCGGTTTCCTCTACCTTTTCCTTAAGTTTCACCGCTTCTTCGAGGGAAAAGGTGATCGGCTTGTCGAGTACAACGTGAATCCCTCTCTCCAATGCCATCATGGCCGGTTCAAAATGCCATTTATTGGGAGTTACGATGGTGACAAAATCCATCCGCTCTTCCTCCGGCAATGCCATTTCACGTTCAAACATTTCATAGTAATTGTCATAGATCCGGTGATCGGGAATGAAATACTCCCTTCCGGAACTCCTTGATATTTCCGGGTTAACGCTGAAACAACCGCAAACCAGTTCGATCAGGTTATCCATGAATGCCGCACGACGGTGTATGGCTCCGATAAAGGC
>JAISZV010000087.1 GCA_031284475.1 Proteiniphilum sp.
CAAACTTTCAGCATTACTTCCAGACTCCTTTAATTCTTTGTTTTTCGCATTTACTAATTGAAATTGCGGCCGTATCGACATGCCCTTCGGTTCCGAACCGAATAATGATCTTATCGTAATCCGTTTTTTTGCGTCGCCTGAAAAATCAAATTCCGGTTCCAGCCGCTTATGTAAAGCATTTCATATATCTGCTCGCTCTACTTCCATTTCCCGTAAAATATCCCCATGTGCAGGAAAATCAATCTACGCGTTGACATAGTTAAGTGAAGCAACATCCTTGTGATCGCGAATCATGAATTATGAGCTATGGATTCTCAAATCATCACACCGTTCCATTTGGCCGCTCATCAGCATATTATTCACTACTTGTCCCGATTTATAGGGATTGGCATATCAGCACATTATTATCAAAACATTTCAACGATCCTTTCAACGCCTTGCAGAAGCAGATCGATCTCTTCTTTGGTATTATAGAAGGCGAAAGAAGCGCGGACAGCGCCATCCACACCCAATTCACGCATCAGCGGTTCGGCGCAGTGGCGTCCTGTGCGGACGGCGACCCCCATCTTATCGAGCAACGTGCCCATATCGTAGGGATGAATTCCATCCACCAGAAAAGAGATTACGCTGCTTTTATCCCCGGCATTTCCCAGAATACGCAGTCCCGGCACGGAAAGTAGTTTTCCGGTGGCGTACCGAAGCAATTCACGCTCATAAGTATCTATATTTTCCAATCCTATGGAAGATATATAGCGAAGCGCCGAAGCCAGCGCGGCAGTTCCCACAAAATCGGGAGTACCTGCTTCAAACTTGAACGGCAAACGGTTGAAAGTCGTTTTCTGAAACGAAACGCTGGCGATCATCTCTCCGCCGCCTTGGTAAGGGGGAAGGGCTTCAAGCCATTTCTCTTTTCCGTATAACACCCCGACCCCGGTCGGACCATATACCTTATGGGAGGAGAAGGCCAGAAAATCACAATCGATCTCCCGCACGTCCACTTTACGGTGCTGCACGCTTTGGGCCGCATCAATCAGCACGGGGATGTCGTACCGGTGCGCTATCTCCACGATCCGGCGGATAGGGTTGACTGTACCCAGGACATTTGAAATATGGGTAACGGCAATCATTTTGGTACGGGAAGTGATCTTTTTCTCCAATTCATCCAAGATCAGTTCGCCATTGGCATTAATTGACGCCACTTCCGGTTTCAAGCCGTAATATTCGCACTGCAACTGCCAGGGAACAATATTGGAATGGTGCTCCATGACTGTGATCAATAACTCGTCACCCTCCCGGCAGAAGTTCCTGCAAAACGACGAAGCCACTAAATTGATCGACTCCGTGGCTCCCCGGGTAAAGATGATCTCATCGGGAGATGCTGCGTTGACAAACTCCTGCACCACCCTTCGTGAAGCCTCATGCTCATCGGTCGCCGCCTGGCTAAGGAAATGTACCCCTCTGTGCACATTGGCATTCACCGTTGTGTACATCTCGTTGATCTTATCCATCACACACTGCGGCTTTTGTGTAGTAGCGGCGTTATCGAAATAGACCAACGGCTTCCCGTATACTTCCCGTGAAAGTATAGGGAAATCGGCGCGTATCTTATGTATATCGAGTTCTTTCAATTCTATTTGGGATATGGGATTGGGGACTGGGGATTGGGGATGTTTGATTTGGGATTTGGGATATGGGATTGGGGATTTAAAACCCCCGTCCCAGCTTTTCACTTATTTGCATACCTCGCAATTTCCGCAACGCATCAGGTTACCGCGGAAACGTTTGTCGATAAGGGTGATCAATCGCTCCTGTAACGCAGGAATACGTACCATGTCCACCACATCGCGCGTGAACGCGACCATCAGCAACAGGCGGGCCTCTTCCTTGTCGATACCCCGTGCGCGCATGTAGAACAGGGCCTCTTCTTCGAGTTGTCCGGTTGTAAGTCCGTGGGAGCATTTTACATCATCCGCATATATCTCAAGTTGCGGCTTGGAGAACATCTGCGCTGTATCCGACGAAACCAGGTTACGGTTTGTCTGATATGCCTGCGTTTTTTGCGCATCCTTCTCCACTCGTATCTTCCCGCAGAAAACGCCGATTGCTTTATCTCTCAAGACATTCTTAAAGAGTTCGTTGCTGGTACAGTTAGGCGCCGCATGGTCAAGAAAAGCGAAGTGATCGATATGTTGCGTTTTATCGCAGATAGCCAATCCTCCCACATGCGCCTCGGCGTGTTCGCCCAACAGGCGGAAGCGGTAGTTATTGCGTGTATATCCGTTGTGAAGCGTGATGGAACTTGTCACTACGCCGGAATGATCTTTCTGGTCGCTATAGAGATTACTAAGGCGCGTTACCTTCTCAGCGTTCTCCTCAAGCTCGTAGAAATCAACCTGCGCCGAAGCATCCGCAAAGATCTCGGTTACCTGGGTCACCACGAAACGGACGTCATCCACAGCATGGTCGCAAGCAAGTAGTTTCACCTGGGCATTCTCTTCCGCAATGATCAGGATTCTCCGGTTCACGTTCAGGTCAACGCCTCCACGCAGGATATTGATCAGTTGCAGCGGTTTTTCGACCTTTACGTTTTTGGGAACGTACACCACGAAACCGTCCTGGGCAAACATGGTGTTGTAAGCCGCTATCCCGTTACCGGCCATATCGGCAATCATGGCATAATGCGCTTCAAACTGCGCGGGGTATTCTTTCGAGAACTGCTGTAAACTGCCTGCGAAAACACCGTCGGGTAAACCCTTTGCTTGCCCGGCTTTATCGTAATACCTGTCGTTAATAAGGAAATAGGTGTGCGTGGAAAGGTTGGGTACGTCGCATTTGAAAGCATCGTAAGGATTGACCGGAACAGGAATATTCCGCAGGTTCAATCCCAGGTCTGCATCAAAACTTTGTACTATATCCGAGCGCTTATATTCTTCCTGTTTGGAAGAAGGAAATCCTATCTGCTTAAATATATCGAAAGCGGCGTCCCTGCGCCGGTTCATTCCTTCCGTAGAATTGGCGTCCAGTTCGCCTCGATACTGCTCAAACAGGTCTTTATATTGTTGTTCAATCATTTTTATATTCAGGGGTTACGAGGTTACGCCTTTATCAGCCAGTCGTATCCTTTTCTTTCGAGTTCCAATGCGAGTTCCGGCCCGCCGGATTTAACGATCTTACCCGCATACAGCACATGCACGAAATCGGGTTTAATATATTCCAGCAGACGCTGATAGTGCGTGATGAGAATGGTAGCGTTCTCTTTGGACTGTAGCTTGTTTACACCGGCGGCGACTACCCTCAGGGCATCGATATCGAGTCCGGAATCGGTTTCATCGAGGATGGATAACAGCGGGTTAATCATCGCCATCTGAAAGATTTCGTTTTTCTTTTTCTCTCCTCCTGAGAAACCTTCGTTCACCGAACGGCTTACCAACTGGCTATCCATGCCCAGGAGTTCCCGTTTATCACGCATCAGTTTCAAAAAATCAGTGGCCGATATCGGTTCTTCATTCCTGTATTTTCGCTGCTCGTTGACCGCCGCACGCATGAAGTTGACCATACTCACGCCGGGAATCTCTACGGGATACTGAAAACTGAGGAATACCCCTTCACGGGCCCGGTCTTCAGGTTCCATCTCAAGCAATTCCTTTCCTTTGAAGAGAATACAGCCACGCGTAACTTCAAATTTCGGATTACCCGCCAGCACAGAAGCCAGGGTGCTTTTTCCGGATCCGTTCGGCCCCATGACCGCATGTACTTCCCCGGCCTTTACTTCCAGATCAATCCCTTTCAGAATCTCCTGTCCTTCTACAACTGCGTGCAGGTTCTTTATCTTTAACATATTGTATATTCTTATTAAACATTATATTGATTAAGAAATAAGATAATTGACAATCAGATACCTAAAATCTTATCAGCTATGTTGGTTCGCGCTTCGCACGTAGTTTTTTAATAACAATTGAACAACTCTCTCTATTTCACTTTTTCTTCTTCCGCCTCCTTGATCTTTTTGAAGAGGTCTGAAGCGAACACGAAATCATTCAGTTTTTCGTTATCCGTCCCCATTACTTCCGATTTGTTCCCTTCCCACTCTTTGATCCCTTCGTTGATAAAAATCACCTTGTCGCCGATGTTGATCACCGAGTTCATGTCGTGCGAAACCACAACCGTCGTCATGGAAAAATCTTTTGTCAGGTCGCAAATCAATTCGTCGATGAGTTGCGACGTCTTCGGGTCGAGGCCGGAATTGGGTTCATC